>CAZAFP010000093.1:0-3239 GCA_964484835.1 uncultured Methanosarcinales archaeon | reverse complement strand
ATTAAAACTCAAGCTAATAAGCATATTGAAAAAACTAATAAGTTAATAAGTCAATTAGAGTATGATCTTAAGCATCGTGTCGGTCAGGATTTTAAGCAGTTAAGAGAGGATGATATTTCTCTAAAGAATATGGCTGAAGAGCTTAGAAAGAATGTTTCTAAAGAAATAGAGAGTTTACAAAAAAATGATAAGGTTAGGTCTGATCAAATCAATAGTATAGTAAAAGAATTCGAGAGACTTGAAAATACTATTAAATCATTGAATCATAAGGCTATTACTGATGAGGATGTTTCTAAATTAAGTAAATTGGTGAATGAATTGAATAAAGTATTAAGTCATGTTCGTAAGTCTGAGGGTGAAGTTCAGAGGATATTGAGTAGTATGAGTGTTGATTCTGATCTTCAGGATTTGGTTAGGAAGCTTGCTGAGGAAGAGCATTTTCTAAAGCTTTCTGAAAGGGATTATCAGGAGTTGGATAAATTTTTAGAGTATTTAGTTGATAAGGTTGAGAAGGAAGAGGATTTTTTAAAAAAATTAATAGAGCATGAAAAAAAGTTAAACAACCAATTAGGTTCTGTTTTAAAGTAAATAGTTATATCTTTAGCAGTCCTTGGAATATGGCTTCGCTGCTGTTTAAGAATTTGGTTTTTTTAGCGTTCGGACATTCTTTTTTTATGGCGTTGAAATAATGTGTGTTTGTTCCTAGGCTTCCTCCTATCACTATGTTTGTTATTTTATTTTTGTCGGCGTATGATTTTATTGCTTTTCCTAGTATGCTTCCTGCTTCTTGGAATACTTCTTTAGCTTTCTTGTTGTTTTGTGCGTAGTTGTCTAATTCTTTGCCGTATTCGTTTATGTTCACTCCTAGTTCTATGCCTTTTATCATAGCTATTCTTCCTAGGGCGAGTCCTCCTGTTAGGTGTTCTATTATAAATTCGTCTTGTTTAAGATCTTCTTTAGAAAGTGTCGTTTCTACGTTTCTGTATTTTATTTCTCCTTTTGTGTTTATTGTTGTTCTTCTGCCGAATTCTATGTTTTCTCCGTTTAGGGCTCCTCCTACGCCTGTGCTTGCGTATATTAATAGGAAGTTTTTCTTTTTGTATTCTCCGTGCCAGGCGGCTTCTAAATCATTGTAGAGTAATATTTTGTTATGGTATAGTCTTTTAAGTTCTTTTACTAAGTCCCATTCTTTAATTTTTAGGTTTGGTAGTTGTATTATTTTATTGTTTTTTACTAGTCCTGGAACTGCTATTTTTATGACTGTATCTTTATCTATGTATGAATTGTATGGAGTCATTGCTTTTTTTATGGATTCTAGGACGTTTTTTACTGGAACAGTGTTGTAGTGTGGTTTAACCAATGGTTGGTTATTTTCGTCTCTAAGTGTTGCTCTGCATTTGGTCCCTCCTAAATCTACTAGTAAGTATTTCATATTTTTATTTCTTAGTTATAGTATTATATAAATTCTTCTAAAAATAAATATTTATTGTATGTCCTATAAATAAAAATTATTATCAAAAACAACGTTTTTTAAACAAATTTAGTTTAAAGTATTTAAGCAAAAACAAAAATATGTGAACTAATTTGTGCTTAATATTTCTAATCAAAAAATAAAAAATACAAACAATTGTTTGTTTAAAATATTCAATCAAAACCTAAATCATCTAATGGATTTTTTATTCTTTTTTTCTGATCAAAACTAATATGCGTATAAATTTGAGTAGTTTGTAAATTACTATGACCTAACAAATCTTGTATCATCCTAATATCAGTACCTTCCTCAAGGAGATGAGTGGCAAAACTATGTCTGAGCGTATGAGGAGTTATTTTTTTGTTAATACCAGTCTTTTTAGCAGTATTCCTTATGATTTTTTGTATATTTTTAACAGTTAAAGCCCCATTTTTACCAGAAATCACGTATTCAGAACTCCTATCTAAAGAATATAATTCATTCATCAACTTATTAGATATTATTACAGCCCTGTCTTTCTTACCTTTTCCTCCTCTGACCCAAGCCATGTTTTTATCCATTTCCAAGTCATTCCATTTTAAATTTACTAATTCAGAAACCCTTAATCCTGTAGAATAAAGTAATTTCATTATTAATTTGCTTTTCTTTGTATGTGCTTTTTCTATCAAAAGCTTTATTTCTTCTTTAGAAAGTACTGTCGGCAGAGAAGATTGTATCTTCGGAGTTTTTATATTTCTAAAGTTTTTTTCCAAGACATCATTATAATAAAAAAGAAGTGAGGACCTCGCCAAGTTTATCGTTCTAGGCGAATAGTTTTTATCTGTTATCAAATGTGCAAGGTAGCTTTTCAAATCATTAACACTTATGTCTTCAGAATTTTTCTTTACATAGTTAAGTAAGTCTTTGTTAAATTCCATGTATGTTTGTACTGTTTTTTTTGAGTATCCTCGGAGTTTTAATTCATTCTCAAGATCTTCCATATTCTTTTTTATGGCTCGAATACTATATAAAAGTTTCCCTAATATACATTAGGACTACTTTTAACACATTCAATAAGTATTTGTCGTCGAGAAACATGAAAAAGTGCTTAGAACCCCTTATTTACATCAAAAAGGCCGGCCTCACCAAACATTTTATTGGTAAAAATCACTTCTGTCTTCAGGCCAATAAAGATCTTTCTTTCGATCATCAAAACCTTTGTTTAATTTATCGAAAAAAACTTTAGCCATGAATAAAGGATTGTTTTCAAAAACAACATGAACAATATCTCGACCATCTGTTAAAGAATAATTGTTGTTATTAACTATTAACTTATTTTCTTTAAGCATAGATTCCACTTCTAATTGTCCTTTGGCCAAATACAATTCTCTGGCTTTTCCAGAAACATAAATCCTGTTATTTTTCCGGCCTTCTACAAATTCAGTTTTAATGCTATGTTGGTTTAAAATAAAATTTATTCTTTTTTGTAAACCATTACTTTTTAGTGTCATTTTATAATGATAAAAACAACCACAGAAGTATATAAACATTGTGCCTAAATAAAGTAATCAAAAACTAATAATTGCAATTAAAAAAATAGTTTGAAACTTATTATTTTTGCTTAAAATATTTAAGTTCGAATGTGTTTGAAAAAAACAATAATTGATTAAAAATATTAATCACAAATATTATTAAAATATTTAATCAAAAAACAATAATTTTATTTATTGTAAATACAATATGAATTATTTATTGGTTAAGCAATATTATTTCGTGCGTTGTTTGAACA
>CAZAFP010000092.1:0-3247 GCA_964484835.1 uncultured Methanosarcinales archaeon | reverse complement strand
AGTATCAACAGTATTTTTCAAAAGCCTTTACCAAATTATCTTTAACATCGAAAGGATCCTTTCCGTTAATATCCTCTCTCTGTAACATAAACAAAACCTTCTCGCCCTTCATCAAACTAATTGCTGGGCTGCTAGGAGGATAACCTGCTTTGTTAAAATACTCCCTTATCTTATCAGTGGCTTTAGTATCAACACCTGCAAAAACAGTGAATAAATTCTTAGGGGCTTTACTATCTTTTACAGCTTCCAAAACAGCAGGCCTCATACTACTCGCGGCGCAGCCACAAACAGTATTAACAGCTACTAAAGAAACTTCGTCCTTACTAACTAAATCTTCCACTTCATTTTCTGTTAACAACTCTTCAAATCCTTCATTTGTCAATTCTTCCTTCATTGGTTTATACATTTCTTCAGGGTACATAATTCCACCTCTTCATGAGCATCCAGTTGTTGCTCCACAATCATCACAGACCATACAATTACCGTTTCTTCTCAGCTTCATAGATCCGCATTGTTTACATTGTTCTCCACTATATCCTTTACTCTTGGCTTCGAAAACTTTAGAGTCCTTACTTGAGAATCTCAATTGCCTGTCTTTACTTGGCTTTTCTTCTTTTTCTTTCTCTTTATGATCTAAAGTTTCCATACTCTTAACATGCACAAAGTCAGTCCTCCCTAGGTACTCATACCCTAAGCTTCTGAATACATAATCTACTATGGAAGTACTGTTCTTAATAGCGGGGTGTCCTGTTACTGGACCACTAGGATCGAATCTTGTAAAAGTAAAACTTTCGACAAACTCGGACAAGGGAACGCCGTATTGCAATCCTTTACTCACTGCTACAGCGAAACAATTCAATAAGGCACCGTAACTAGCACCTTCTTTGTAAGTATCCAAGAATATCTCTCCTAGACTGCCGTCTTCAAATTCTCCTGTCTTTAAGAATACTTTTTGACCCCCTACTTTGGCTTCTTGCACGAAGCCATACCTCTTATTAGGTAGGGGCTTCTTCTTAACTTGTGCTTGTGCTACTTCTTCCATCTTCTGAGGAGTCACAGTCTCGTCAATATCGTCTTCTTCATCGAGCATTAACAATTCTGCTTCTTCCTCACTGCTTGCATTTAATGGCTGGCTTAATTTACTGCCGTCTCTGTACAAGGCTACTGCTTTAATCATGAGCTTCCATGATTTTCTATATGCGTCTTCAACTTCTTTTATACTTGCACTCGCATCCATGTTGATAGTCTTGCTTATAGCACCGCTAATAAAGGGCTGTACTGCTGCCATCATCTTTATGTGTCCTGTGTAATCTATAAATCTGGTTCCTTTCTTACCACATTTATTAGCACAGTCGAATATAGAGAGGTGTTCTTCTTTTAGATGAGGGGCTCCTTCGATAGTCATAGTCCCGCATATTTTTTCTTCGGCTTCTTTTATTTCTTTCTTGCTAAATCCAAGGGCTTCTAAAATATTAAGATTAGGATTTTCTAACTGTTCATCGGTAAAGCCTAGGTCTTTCAAGAAGTCCTCGCCTAAAGCCCATTTGTTGAATGCAAATTTCAATTCGAAACTTGTAGGAAGTCCTTGTTTAACAGCTTCCACTTTTTCATCAGTAAATCCTTTTTCTTTCAAACTCTCGGTATTAACGTGTGGGCTACTATCCAGATTTCCTGTTCCTGTGGCGTATTCTATAATGTCTTTGATTTCTTTTTCGTTATAACCTAAATTTCTCAAAGCAGGTGGGACGCTTTGATTAACAATTTTGAAGTAACCTCCGCCTGCTAATTTTTTAAACTTAACAAGTGCGAAGTCAGGCTCAACTCCTGTAGTATCACAATCCATAACCAACCCGATAGTCCCTGTAGGTGCTATAACTGTAACTTGAGCATTTCTATATCCATATTTAGTACCTTTATCTAAGGCTTCATCCCAGCTTTCTTTAGCAGCTTCGCTTAAGTAATCAGGACACCTATTGTGGTTTATACCCATAGGCTTTATGGTTAAACCTTCATACTCACTAGGTTTTTCATTATAAGCAGCTCTTCTGTGATTCCTAATAACCTTTAACATATGGTTTTTATTAGCTTCATATCTTTTAAAAGGACCTTTCACACCGGCTAATTCAGCACTAGTTGCATAGCTTTCTCCTCCCATAATGGCTGATAAAGCTCCTGCTATGGCTCTTCCTTCTTCGCTATCATACGCATGCCCTGCCGTCATCAACAGACTTCCTATGTTGGCAAATCCCAGGCCTAAAGTTCTATAATTGTAGCTCTTCCTGGCTATCTCAGGGCTTGGGAATTGTGCCATTAAAACACTAATTTCTAATATGACTGTCCAAGTCCTTATAGCATGTCTGTATTCATCTATTCGGACTCTTTTTTCTTCCTTATCATAAAACTTGCCGAGATTAATACTTGCTAAATTACAAGCAGTATCATCTAAAAACATGTATTCGCTACAAGGATTACTTCCGTTAATCCTACCGTCTTCAGGACAAGTATGCCATTCGTTAATTGTCGTATCATACTGAACTCCTGGGTCTGCGCTCATCCAAGCAGAATAATTAATTTTATTCCAGAGCTCTTCAGCATTAACTTTCTTAGCTACTTCTCCATCGGTTCTATTAAGTAATTCCCAATCCTCTCCTTTTTGTAGTTTTTCAAAGAAACTATTAGGTATTCTTATGGAATTATTACTGTTCTGACCGGATACTGTTTGGTAAGCTTCAGATTCGTAATGTGTGTCCATTACAACAAAGTCTATGTTGGTCTTGCCTTGTTTAACAAGTTGTAATACTCTTTGTACGTAATTAACAGGTATGTTTTTGTTCAGTGCTTTTTTAATTTCTTTACGAAGTTCTTTATTTTCTTTAAGGTCGGTACTTTTATGTTTAACTGCGACTTCCATTATTTTATTCAAATGTTCTTTGGAATTAGTACTTCCGCTTACGAGAGCTGCGACTTTTTGCTCTTCCTTAACTTTCCATTCTATAAATTCTTCAACATCAGGATGGTCGAGATCTAATGTTACCATCTTAGCAGCTCTCCTGGTTGTTCCTCCGCTTTTAATAGCGCCTGCTGCTCTATCGAATATGTGTAGGAATGACATTAATCCTGAACTTGCTCCTCCTCCGCTAAGTTTTTCGCCTGCTGATCTTATGTTAGAAAAGTTAGTTCCTGTTCCACTACCATATTTAAAAATCCTGGCTTCTCTAACTGCCAAGTCGAAAATGCCTCCGTCATT
>CAZAFP010000091.1:0-3325 GCA_964484835.1 uncultured Methanosarcinales archaeon | reverse complement strand
GAGGAACTTTGTCAACAACTGCCGGAACGAAAAATACTACTTTTTTTACTTCCATTGTTTTTTACGAGATAATCTCCAATTGCCAAATAGTCTAAGTTAGCTTCAAGAAATCCCCTTATTGCGTCTTGGGGAGTCATTACAATTGGTTCTTCGTGAATATTAAAACTTGTATTTATAAGGACTGGAATTTTGGTAATCTTATAATATTCTTTCAATATTTTATAGTAACTCGGATTATCTTTTTTATTTAATATTTGTGGTCTTGCGGTGTCATCAACGTGGACTGTTGCCGAAGCTTCTTTTTTCATTTTTTTTGTTACGGCAAAAGAAATGTTCATAAATTTTGCCGTGAATTCTGCTCCTTTAATATTTTTTATGTATTCGTGCGTAAATTCTTCTAAAATTACGGGAGCAAAGGGCATAAAATCAGTTCTTTTTAGTTTTTTATTCAATATATTATTTATTTCTTTTTTTGTTGCTTGCGCAAGTATGCTCCTATTTCCAAGCGCTCTTGGACCGTATTCCATTCTTCCATTAAATCTTGCTATAATTTTTCCTTCAGAAAGAAGATGGGCAACTTTTTTTTCTATATTTTCCACCTTTTCATAGGCTAAATTATTCTTGTAAAGAATTTTTTCTATATACTTATCTGAATAACTTGGCCCTAAATAGATATTTTTTAATAAGCTCTTTTTTCTAGCAATCGCTAATAAGGCGCCATGCGATAGTCCCACGTCTCCCATTGCGGGGTAGATATATATGTTTTTAACCTCTTTTAGCTCATGTATTCTTTGGTTTAGTTTTACATTTCCGAAAAGCCCGCCGGATAAGCAAACATTTTCTACTTTATATCTCTTTAGAAGATAAGAGAGAATTTCACAAATATATTTTTCTGTGTTCTCTTGAAGCCAAGCTGCAACATCTTCTTTTTTGTATTCGGAAAATTTTTCTCGCAACCAACTTAATCCTCTGAGTCCGTGATGACCAGCATATTTAAGCTGCATGTTTTTTGTGAAATAAAAAGGAAATTTTTCTTTTATGTTTTTTGAGTTTCCAAAAGCAGCGAGGCCTGTTATTTTACCCTCGTGTTTGTGACTTTTAAAGCCCAAAAAAACGGTAACAAGCGAGTAAAAAAGACCCAGAGAGTCTAGGGCAGTAACAGAATATATTCTTCTTAGTTTGTTTTTTCTTCCAAAATAAATTTTTCCGGAAAAGCCATCTCCAAATCCATCAAAGGAAGCAACAATAGCACTATCTTGTTCTGAGCTGTAAAAAGCGGAACAAGCATGAGAAAGATGGTGATCTACAAGAATTATTTTCTTTTTCTTGAATTCTTTTGGGAGCTTTCTTCTTAAAAAATATTTTATTATTTTTCTAAAAAAACTTCTTTTATTAAGATTACTTATTCTTGTTGTAAGTTTAAGGCGATACTCAATAAAATCTGTTGCTACTAGAAATATTTTGTTTTTACTTTTTATATCAAGATTTAGGTTGGAAAAACCAAAAACTCTCAGAAATGGTGTAGGAGTTGATATTCCCGGAAAAACAAGCACATCTATATTAGAAAGATCTTTTTTATATTTTTTAATGAAGTAATTAAGGCAATTTTCCGGAAAACCACCTTGAATTTTTTTACGAGAAAATCTTTCTTCATTTATTGCTAAAACAAGATTGTTGTTTCTATAATAAGCGATGCCCGACTCAGTCAATGAATCACTTATAGCTAAAATATTTTTTTTGGGAGAACAGGTGTAATTTTTTTTACAAACGACAATTAATTCTTTAAGTGTTTTAAAATAGTCAATGGCTTTTACTTTTGAGGTGTGGTTATTTTCCCAAACTACTGGCAGTTCTTTTATTTTAAAATTTTTTTGTTTTGCAATTTTTAGGATTTCAAAGTCAAAGCCCCATCTTTTTGTAACAGTAAAAGGAATAATTTCTTTTACTGTTTTTTTTGTGAATATCTTAAAGCCGCACTGGGTATCGGTATAATTTAATTTTAAGAAACGATTTATTAGAAATCCGCCCATACTCCCCAATATTTCTTTATAAAAGGATTGCCTTTTTATAATTTTGCTTTCAGAAAAATTTCTTGAACCTATTACGATATCATGTTTTTCTAGATAAGGGATAAAAGAAAAAAGATGATTAATGTGTGTGGAGTGATCTGCATCCATATAAAGAATAAAGTTTCCTCGAGCGGAAAGAAGACCCTTTTTTAGTGCATATCCTTTGCCACGGTTTTTTCTAAGATTAATAATTCTTACTTGAGGGTTTTTTTCTTTCTTAATGATTGATTTTGTTTTGTCAGTAGAGCCATCATTCACTATTATTATTTCATATTTTAGATTTCTTTTTTTAAAGCTTTTTCTAACACTCTCTATTGTTGAAGAGATTGTATTTTCCTCATTATATGCAGGAATAACGATAGATATTTCAATAGGTAGTCTTTTCATTTGTTGAGAATTATAATACACTTTATTCGCGAAAACAATTTTTAGTTTAATCCTCCCTTATGCCAATTTTGAACTTTGTTTTTCTCTAAGAGATATATTTTAACACAATTTTATGAAAATACTGCTTGTTAATCCTCCTAATCACAAGACTATACACACCTCCATTCCAGAAGAGTTTTATGAGATTAGAGGTCAGCACCCTCCTATTGGATTACTTTATATAGCCTCTTATATCACCGGCAAAGAACCAAATTATGAGGTGAGGGTTTATGATGCTGCAGCTGAGGAGTATTCTTTCAAAGAAGTGGAAAAGAAAATAAAAGATTTTAATCCTGATATTGTTGGGGTTCAAATGCTTTCCATGGTAGCGCCATCGGCACTAGATGTTCTAAATATTGTTAAAAAAGTTAATCAAAGTATTGTTACTGTAGTTGGAGGAGCGCATCCTACATTATACCCCAAAGAAACAACAGCTCTTAAAAATGTAGATTACAGCGTTTTAGGAGAAGGGGAAGTAACTTTTTACGAATTAATAAAGAAGCTTGAAAAAAAGGAAAAAGATTTTTTAAACATTGAGGGAATCGCCTACAAGGTTAGCAATAAAATTATTGTCAATAATCCGGGAAAAGAAATAAACAACCTAGATAGTATTCCTTTAATTGATAGAAAATTGCTTAAGAGTGAAAAGTACGGGTCTTTTTTCTCAAAAAAAGGTCATAGCACTAGCGTAATAACTTCTCGGGGATGTCCTCACAGGTGCATATTTTGCTTTAATCCTGATCGAAAGTTTAGATTTCACTCTCCAGAATATGTTGTAGAGGACATTAAAAACTGTTTAAGTATTGGAATTAAGGAAATATTTGTTGTTG
>CAZAFP010000090.1:0-3358 GCA_964484835.1 uncultured Methanosarcinales archaeon | reverse complement strand
TAGAAGATTTCAAAGATTTTGACCAAGTAATATTCTTAGCAGGGCTTTCAAATGATCCTATGGCAGAATACGACCCCGCGCTCAATTTTGTAAGTAACGCATCCGTACCTGCATACATTGCTTTCCTTGCCAAAACCGCAGGTGTAAAAAGATTCATCTACGCATCGTCTTGCTCAGTGTATGGCTATGCCCAAGATAAATTCTACACAGAAAAAGACGATACTGACTGTGATTATCCTTATGGCATTTCAAAGCTACAAGGAGAAACAGGTTCTTTACAACTAAAAGATGAAAATTTTTCAGTTATTGTATTAAGACAAGGAACAATATCAGGTTACAGCCCGAGAATGAGATTAGACTTAGTCGTTAACACAATGTTTAAATCCGCATTAGCCGAAGGGAAGATAAAAGTTAACAATCCTTCTATATGGAGACCCATACTAGATATCAGGGATGCCATAACTGCTTATATAAGAGCAATACAAGCCGAACAAAAAATTAACGGCATTTTCAACATAGCTTCAAATAATTATACTATAGGTTCAGTAGGAGAAACAGTAAAAGTCGAATTAGAAAAAGCCCTTAACACCAAATTAAAACTAGAATTAAATGATATGAAAGACTTCAGAAACTACAAAGTTTCAACTTATAAAGCCGAGACTATACTAGGATTCCATCCTAAACATGCCATTTCAGATATTGTTAAAAATTTATTAGACAATAAACAAGAATTTTTAGAAAATTCAAATGATGATAAGTACTATAACATAAAAACGTTTAAAAAAATAAAACAATTCAAATAGAAGGGGTAACGCATATGGTTAAAAATAAAAAAAAATCAAATTTGAAAGCATCAATAACATCTCCTTTATACTGGAAGACGAATCCTTACTTCGAAGATTTATATGATTCATTGCTAGAACAAACAGCACAAGACTGGGAGTTAATCGTTCTTCTTTCAAACGGCGGAAAGGTATCTGACAGAATAAAAAAAGATAAACGCGTAAAAATATTCGAAGACGTCGGAGAAGATAATAATATCGGCAGATTAAAAAAAGTATGTAATGACCTGGCCTCTAACGAAGTTCTTATTGAGGTTGATGCTGATGATATGCTAACACCTACAGCGGTAGAAGAAATAATAAAAGCTTTTGAAGATGAAAGCGTACACTTTGTATATTCTAACTGTGCAGAATTTTTTGATGGTACTTGGGAAACCAGAACATACGGCGCTTACTGGGGTTGGTCCAACAGGCCTTTCAAATGGAAAGGAAAAGAATTACTAGAACAATTTAGTTTTCCGCCGACAGCCTCAAGCTTTTGGAGAATAGAATGGGCTCCTAATCACGTAAGGGCATGGAGAAAATCTTCTTACAATAAAATAGGAGGTCACGACCCGAGTATTGCCAATGGAGATGATCATGATTTAATGTGCAGATTCTTCCTGGAATACGGAGATAAAGGATTTCATTGGATAAACAAATGTTTATACCTTTACAGAGTACACGGTAATAACCATTGCATCGTTGATAACAAAACTGTTCAAGATACTGTTTTAAACAATTATTTCAAATATTCAAGGCCTATCGCTGTAAAATGGGCTGTTGATAATAATTTAAGATTAATTGACATAAGCAAAGAGGCTGATGATTGGGATTCTTTTGAAAAACTAACTTTAGAGGACTTAGATAATATAAACTCTGATACTGTAGGAGTTTTTAAAATACACAATGTTTTACAAGAAGAAAAAGAACCTATTAAAATAATGGAAAAAATATGGGATAAATTAACACACGGCGGCATTTTATTTTTAGAAGTCCCCAGTACTGAATGTAATGAAGCATTAGCTAATCCTCTTAATAAAAGTTATTGGAATAGTGAAAGTGCAAAGTATTATACTTTAAAAAGTTATGCGGATAAAATAGGCTTTAAAGGAAAATTCCAAGAATGGAGAAACGCTACTTTTTACCCGACTCAGAAACATAAGGAAGATAACATTCTTATTACACAGATAGACATGGTAGCAATAAAAAAAGACAATCCTACTTTGCCTGGTCCGCAGTGGATGTAATTAAAAAAGTATGGAAGATAAAATAATATTGGGTTTTAATGGAGGCCACGAAGGATCGGCAGCATTAATAATAAATGGAAGAGTCGTTGCGGCTATAGATAAAGAAAGAATAACAAGAGAGAAAAAAGATAATAATGGAAATTCTAAAGAAATAATCCAACTTCTTCTTGAGACAGCTAGTTTAACTTTTAAAGATATAAGTTACATAACTTTTTGTGATAACTTTGAATATAATGATGGTTATATAAAATTCTTTAAAAATAATGAACTTCAAGAATATTTATTCGGTCAAGGTCTGAAAAAACCTTTTTTAAAATTAGAAGGTAGAGTAGAAGGAATATCTATACCTGCGTTTCAAGTTCATCATCACTTAAGTCATTCTTCTTATGGGTTTTACACAAGTAAATTTGAAAAGGCAGTATGTTTAAGCGTAGATTCTAGTTATGGAGAGCCCCATGCGTATTCTCATATATGTTTAGGCGCAGATAATAATATTCATTTATTAAGATGCCCTGATATAAAAGTAGGAAATTTATACGGATACTGTTCGTCAAGGATGGGTTATGGTCATAGTCTTTTTAAAGCGGGAGCTATAATGGGTTTGGCTTCTTACGGAAAACCAAGTGAGGAAGTTAAAAAAAACTGGAAAAAATACACGGGTGGTGATTACGAAAAAACGTGGTATGAACTTTCTGGCTTGAATGAGGGAAAAAGTATAATTGATCCTGATACTAATTTTAATAAAGTAAAAAATATAGCTGCAGATTTACAATATATATTCGAACAAGAAATACTAACTCATATAAAAAATATATATGCTGAAACCAAAGAATTTCACGAAGATAATATATGCTTATCAGGAGGAAGCTTTCTGAACTGTAATCTCAACCATTTGATTAAAGAAAAGTCACCTTTTAAAAACATCAGTATATCCCCTGCTTGTGGAGATAATGGGTTAGCAATAGGATCTGCGTTATACTTGGCCCACCACGTATTGGGTTTGGAAAGACAAGAATATACAAATGCTGAAATAGCATACCTTGGAGCAAGCTATAAAAAACCACCTTCTATAGGAAAAAAATATGATGTTAAAGAAGTAGCTAATTTGTTAAAACAGAATAAGATAATAGCATTATATCAAGGAAGATCAGAATTTGGACCTAGAGCTTTAGGCAACAGATCTTTACTAGCCAATCCTACTTTAGTTAAAAATAAACATTTTTTAAATGCCAAGGTTAAGAATAGGGAGTGGTTTCGTCCTTTTGCACCTAGTGTTTTGAAAGAGGA
>CAZAFP010000089.1:0-3359 GCA_964484835.1 uncultured Methanosarcinales archaeon | reverse complement strand
AAAAGTTTAAACCTTTACGAACTTTACAGTGATGTAGATACTTGGGAATTAGAAAAAAACTATGAGTCCTTAACAGAAATAGAAAAACAAGTACTTAATCACTTCATGGAAAAACAAAACATAGTAAGATTTTATGTGAATAAAAAATGAAACCTAAAGCTATAATAACAGGTGGTAATGGAATACTAGGTAGAGAATTAAAGAAAGCATTAGGAGATTATGAAGTATTTTTATTAGATAAAGTTAAAGCTGACGATGTCTATGAAGTGGACTTAACTGTTGAAGATGAAGTAAAAAAAGCCACTAAAGAAATAGGGACTGTGGATTTGATAATACACGCCGTGGGAATTATGAGAAGAGGGGATTTATTCAAGACAAGTTCTGATTATGATTTAATGTTTAACATAAACGTAAAATCTAATTGGCTGGTTATGAAACATGCAAAATTAAAAAAAGACGCTACTGTTTTATTCATAAGTTCCAGGCATGGTCTTTACCTCAAAAAAGATCCGGGACTTTATAGTTTAACTAAACACGCCCAGGCAGGCCTTGCTGAAGTTTTAAGAAAAACAATTCCTCAAAAAATAAAAACTGCTTATCCCGGTCCTTTTGACAGTCCCATATCTAAAAAAAATGTTTCTTCGGCTGATTTAGAAAAGAAAAAAAAATTCATCCGGGGACCTGATGAGATAGCTGGTTTAATCTTGGACTTATTAAAAAGCGATAAAGATAACTTGTTATTCGATGAAGAAAAAAACTCTTATGAATTCTTATAACGCTCTAGCAACCTCATAAACTCATCTTCTGTTATTAATTCTTCGAAAGGCTTGTCTTCTAAACGCCTATCTAGCTTTTCAAGTAATTCTTTTTTCATAACGCTTGAAAATTTACTCTTTAAATACTTAAAGTCGTTTTTTAACTTCTCAAGATTTTTTTGTGTGTATTCAAGCTCTTTTCTTTTTTCACTAATATAATATCTGTATTCTTCTTTAGAAATTTGTATTTTGAAATCTCTTTCATCCAATTTTTTTCTTAACTCTTCTTCTTCTCTTTTAAGATCATTAAATTGAATTACTAGTTTATCAACATCCATTATTATAAAATAATCTTCAGGTTTTAAAAATATATCTGAAATCACCCTCTCTTTTTTTTATAACTATTCTATAAAAGTAACAAATATTTATAAAAAATGTTGTATAGTTACATCTAATTAAAAGAGGTATTCAATAAAATGGCTAAAGATTCTGAACAAAAAGGACTATTCAAAAGATTATTTTCAGGTAAAGAAAAAGAGGATTTTGATTTGCCTTCTTTTGAAGAAGATAAAAATAACAAATCCCAAAACGACTCGATTGATGATAAAGATATAGAAAACATACGTTCAGCTCTTGGTATAAAAGAGAAAAAACCTAGTGTGAGAGAAAATTTCGAAGCAAAAGCAAACTCTTCAACCTCGAAAAAATCCAGTTCTAAAAAATCAGAATCCAAACCTAAAAAGCCTAGTAAAAACGCTTCTACTAAAAACAAAAAATCAAGTGGAGTGACTGATAAATTGGAAGAAATAGAAAAGTCTATGGAAAAAAACAAAAAAGAAATGGTTTCTAAGGCTAAGGAGTCTCGTGTGAAGAAAACTTCGGCTAAGAACTCAAAGTCTAACTCCAATAAAAGTAAGGCTGGCAGTAAGTCTAAATCTGTTAAGAAGCCTACTAAAGCGGTTAAAATCAGTACAAGTTCTGCCAAGAACAGTTCTAATAAAACTGTGTCTAAATCAAACACTGATAAAAAACTAGAAAAAGAAAAAGCAGAACTACAAAAAAAGAAAAAAGAAGCGGAAGCTTTGCTAAAAACAGCTCAAGCTAGAAAGAAAGAAGCAGAACAATTAAAAAATTCTGCTAAGAAGGAGTCTGATATTATGGTTAAAAAAGCTAAACAAAAAGGGGATGAAATAATGAAAGAAGCTCTTAATAAAGAGAAAAAAATTAGACTAGAACTAAAATCGCTTGAATCTAAAAAGAAAAAGTTAGAAGCCCAAATAAAAAAACTAGACCTTGAAAGAAAATCAAACTTGTCAAAGTCAGAAAGTGCTAAGAAAGAATATAATAAAAAAGAATCTTCTCTGAAAAAGATCAAGGCTGACTTGGAAAAGCATAAGAAACAATATGCTGACGTTGAAAAGAAACTTAAAAATAAAGAACAAGACATAAAAAAACACAAAGATCAAGTTGAAAAAGAATATAAAAAGAAAAAAGAAGAGCTTAAGAAAGAATATAGCAAATTAAAAGCTGATTTAGATAATGAATATAAAACTAAATCTTCGGAGTATGAATCTGACATAAAAAACTATGAAGAAAAAATTAACAATTCTGTTAAAAAATTATCTGAGTTGGAGCAAAAAAGCAGAGAAGTTATACAAAGGTTAGAAGAAAAAGAAAATGCTGTCGAGACTAAAAAATTAGAAGTCGAGAAATTGTTAAGAGATGAAAAGAGAATACTTGATAACTTGAAAGATATTCCTGAATCTGAAGAAGTTGTTTCTGAATCTCAGCCTTCTATGGAGTCTGAAGATTATTCTTCCTGGGAAGAAGACGGTGAGAAAAAATTCGAGGAAGAGGAGGAGATGGATTCTCTCCATAAGCATTTAAACGCTTCTAAGAAGTATCTTCATGAAGGTCAGTTAAATGCTGCTAAGCAAGAATATAACTTAGCCAGGGAGGAATTCCAATCCTTGTCTGAGTCTGAAAAGAAAGAGTACTTCCAAGAATTAAAAGAACTATATGAGGAGATTAGCCATACTGCTTTACGTGGCTAAGCTCTTTATGTTTTTATTTTTATAAATTATTTTCTCTCCTAAGAATTTTTCTAAGACGTACAGGTTTGATTTTAAGTGAAGTGTTTCTTTATAAACTTCCATTTGTCCTCCTAGTAATGCTATATAATTAACTAGTTGGTCTGGTAAAAACTCGTCTCCAAAAGGGTATTCTTCTTTGAATTTCCTTGTGATTTTCTTTATAAAATCTTCAGTTAATGTTTTTTGAGAAACTCCTCCGTAGCCACTTCTGCTTCCTGTTGTGTAATCCGTTACTATGCAAAATCCGTATTCTGTGCTGGGCGTCTCTGAATATCCTGGGAAGAATCTCGTGTTATAATCTTTAAGGTATACTCTCAGGCCTTCCTCTAGTTTTTCCAATAATTTTTCTTTTTCAAATTCTTGTGATGCGTGTAGAAAAACATCTAATTTATTCAAATTGGATGAATATTCTATGTTTAGTGGTTTTTCTTTCTTGAGTTTAAAACTAAATCTGACTTCTCCGTTTCCCTTGGGGTAGTATCCTCTTCTTAAGATTTCGAATTTGTATTCC
>CAZAFP010000088.1:0-3373 GCA_964484835.1 uncultured Methanosarcinales archaeon | reverse complement strand
GGAAATAGATAAAGATGTTCTTTTTGCAGGTAGATATTTATTAATAAAATTAAACTCGGGAAGACCTTTAGTAAATGCTTTAATTGAAGCTAGTGAGAGTTATGGTACTGCCGAGAAATATTTCAAGCAAATAGTCAAAGATATAGAGCTAGGAAAGCCTGTGGAGGATGCTTTGTCTGAAGAAGCTTATTATTGTCCTAGTGAAAAATTTAAAAAAATATTATTCCAGATTAGCAATGCTTTAAAAATAGGGATTGACGTAACTCAGTTTTTAGAAGCCACTATTGATGAGATTGCAGATGAACAGATTGCAGAGATACAAAGATATGGTAAAAAATTAAACAGTATAACTTTGTTTTATATGTTACTCGGTGTAGTACTTCCTAGTTTGGGTATGACTCTTTTTGTAGTCGTTGCTAATTTAGCTAATTTAGATGTTGGAGTGACTTTTTTCGGAGTGGCTTTATTAGGAATATTAGTTGTTCAATTAATGTTTTTATTAGTATATAAAAATATCAGGCCGAATATAAATATTTAATAAAATGGGAGACTCGAATATTATAAAGAATTTTGGAAAAGCATTAGTGCCTAAATCTCAAAGGCTTAATCTTATAAGATATGTAGCTGCTGCGGGTTTTAAAAAACCGCCGTATAGTTTTTTCTCTTTCTTGTTTTTCTTTTCTTTATTAATAACAATATTCATTTTTTATTACTTTGACATTTACAGTTTCATTTCTCATTTATCTCCTTTAGTTTTAGGATTTGCAGCATTTGGTTTTTTTCTAATCGTAGGATCCTTAGTATCTGCTATTGTTATGGGAGCTGTTTATTTTTATTTAAATCTCCAAATTTATAATCGTACTAAAAAAATAGAGGATAAACTTGGTGATTTTTTAGTATTGGTTTCTACCAATCTTAAAGGTGGTTTAAATTTTGAAGAAAGTCTTTGGAGAGCTATAAAACCAGAGTTTGGTATATTATCTGAAGAGATGGGTTATGTCTCTAAAAAAGTTATGACTGGAAGCGATTTAAATGATGCCTTAAAAGAATTTTCTGAAAAGTATGATTCTCCTTTACTAAAAAGAACTTTTAACATAATAAGTGGAGAATTAGATAGTGGTGGTCAAATAGCTTATGTACTTGATGATATTATAAAAAACATAAGGAAAACTCATTCTTTGAAAGAAGAGATGAGTGCTAGCACGACATCTTTCACTATATTCATAGGGGTTATAGTAATGTTCATAAGTCCTTTATTATTCGCCTTAGCTTATAACCTTTTAAACGTTTTAATTGATGTAAGTGGTTTAGTTGGTACTGCTACTGCTTCAACAGGAGGCGCGGATATAGGCTTTGGAGGAGGGGATTTCGATTCTATAGAATTAGATCCTGAACTATTCAGAACATTTTCTGCTTTAGCTCTTGGGTTAATATCTTTGGTTTCTTCCATGATTGTATCTATAATACAAAAAGGAGATATAAAAGGTGGAATAAAATACCTCCCTTTCTTTTTATTCACTACATTAATAATGTACTTCATGTTTATGAACGCATTAGATGGGGCTTTTGATATACTTTAGAAAATATAATTATAATTTTTTTTTAGTAATACCCTTTAGTTATGTAATCTTTCAACATCCTATGTGTATTAAAATAAGAAGCATTTAAGGCTATAGAATTTCTCATTACTTCTATGTATTTATAATAATCTTTATAGTAAAGAGGCAGGATTATCAAATCTAATTTTTCGTATAGCGATTCTTTATCTATATGGTATTGATCTCCTTCTCTATAATTCTCTCCAATTGACCAGCCTGTAATTCCCTCTACACAGCCTTCTATCCACCAACCATCTAAGATGCTAAAGTTAGGCACTCCGTTATGACTTGCTTTCATACCACTAGTACCACTGGCTTCATTAGGTCTTAAAGGGGTATTAAGCCACAGGTTCACTCCACTAAGCATAAGCTTGGCTATTTCAATATCATAATTTTCTAAATATACAAATTTTATTTTATCTCCTAATTCTTTCTCTTGTCCTATTATTTTTTGAATTATTTCTTTACCTTGATAATCGTGAGGGTGTGCTTTTCCAGAATATACTATTTGTATATTGCCTCTTTTTTCTGCGATTTCTTTCAATTTATTAATGTCTGAAAATAACAAGTCTGCTCTTTTGTAAGCTGTCGCTCTCCTGGCGAATCCTATTGTGAAAACATCGTCTCTGAAATCTTTTTTGTAATTCTTATTAATATAATTAATCAAATCTTTTTTAGCTTTATTATGAGCTCTTTTAATCTTATTTAGAGGTACATTAAGAACATTTCTTAAGTAGTAAGGACTTTGTCTCCATTGAGGTATTTCCTCATCAAAAACTTTAGCAAGGTATTTATTAGTCCACGTATAACTATGAACTCCGTTAGTTATGTAATCAATATCGTGTTTAGGAAACATACTTTTGGACACTTCTCCATGCTTCATAGCAACTGCATTTGAATATTTACTATATTCTAAAGCTAACTTGGTCATATTAAGACCATTCTCAATATTCCCTGCGCTTAACAAATAAATAGGATAGTTTTTAAGCACTTCTTTAGCCAGGCCTTTATCAAAATGATCATGCCCAGCGGGTATTGGTGTATGGGTTGTGAATACACATTTTTTCTTGACTTCATCTTTAATTTCTTCATGTTTTAAAGACTTATTTTCTTGTTTTATCTGATCGTACAATTCTAAAGTCAACAAAGCTGCGTGTCCTTCATTCATATGATGAGTTTCAACTTCATAGCCTAATTCTTTAAGGATTTTCAATCCTCCTATTCCCAAAATTACTTCTTGGCATAATCGGTGTTTTTGATCACCTGCATATAACTTATCGGTTAAACTTTTATCGTAATCGGTATTACTCTTTATATCTGTGTCTAAAAATATTATAGGCACAGTCCCTTTCGTTTTCAAATCATATTTCCAAGCCTTAATCTTAACCTCTCTTCCTTCTATCTTAATAGTGACTGTTTTTTTCAGGTCTTTCAAATACTTTTTAAAATTCCAATCAGCGTCTTCTTCGTGTTGATAGCCGTTTTTGAAAACTTGATTCATGAAGCCTTTTCTATGGATTAAAGTAACGCCTATTATGGGTATTTTTAAATCAGCAGCGCTTTTCAAAGTATCTCCTGCTAACACTCCTAGGCCGCCGCTGTAAGTGTGTATATTAGAATCTATCCCTATCTCCATTGAAAAATAAGCTGCTTTTCTTTTCATCATATTATCTTTTTATATTCTCCTTTAAAAACTTTATCAATAAAACTATTTTCACAAAAGAAAAATTATATAAATGAGTCATATATACACTTATAACATAGAGTTTGTGAAA
>CAZAFP010000087.1:0-3397 GCA_964484835.1 uncultured Methanosarcinales archaeon | reverse complement strand
TAACATGAAAGCTAAGAATTTCTCAAGTAACTCACGAGGCTCGTAAATAATCCTCCTTTCAAGAATAAGAACTATTAATACGTATAACGCAAAAAACATTGCGACTAATAAAAAATTAAGGTCCATAGTGAAAAGATAAATGTAAAGTTATATAAATTTAATGAAAAAATCAAGATTTTAAATGATTAGTTATCAAATCAACTTTTTCTTTTCTACCTATTGACTCATAGAATTTCTTAGCACTATCTAAAGGAAGAACCGGTATTTTTAAGCCTTCCCAAGTTAATTCTTTTACCTTATCAAACATTAACAACTCCCCTGATAAACAATAACCCACTTCAACTTCAAAATCCTTAACATCACAAACTAAAGAATAACTGTTTGTTTTTTCATTAAAGAAGTTTTTAACAGTATAATCTTTTAAAACCTTCTTGAAGAATTCAAAACCTTCCTCATTTGTAGTTAAATCTAAATCATTAACTTTTACACGAACACCTTGAACCCTTAGGTTAGCGCTTCCTTCCAATCTCCAAACAATATTTTCACGATTAACTTTTTCGAGTATGAACTTTAAAAGTTGTTTAATATCCTTTTCTTCCATTAAATTACTAAAAAAGCTGTAGTACTTATAAATTTTAAGAAAAAACATATAAATGTGCGATAAAAAAGTTTGTTATGTGATGATAATATGAAAATGAAATTATATTTAGTATTGGCAACCGCTTTATTACTTTTAAGTGCTTGCGCAGTGGAAGAGACAACGTTAGAACAACCACCCTTTCAAGACGCAGAAGAAATAGAACAGGAAGAGGTTGAAGAAGCCACGGAAGAAGAAATAGAAGAGTCCGAAGAAATTGTGGAAGAGATTGAAGATGTTGAGGAAGTTGAAGATATAGATGAAGTTGACGAAGCAGAAGATTACACAGAAGACAATGTATTAAGACAAAGTATTAAACAAACCAGTTCTGAACAAGAAGTCAGCAGACAAATAATAGAAACAGCAAGTTCAGAAGAAGATGTCCTGCTAACAATGCCCGAAAATGCAAATGTTGGAGAAATATTTTCTTTAATAGTGGAAGCTAATAATGTAGAAGATGTGTTCGGTACTAGTATAAAGTTTAGTATGGATGACCCTGAAAATGTAGATTTAGTAAATACAAATACAGGAGATTTCTTAAGCCAAGACGGATTAGGATTGTTAGATTTTTACATTTTCGATAAAGGAAATACAGATTATTTAGATTTTGCAGTGACAAGAAGAGGAGGAGATAATAACGGAGTAAGTGGAAGCGGCGTTATAACTACTTTAGACCTTAAAATAAACGAACCTGGAACATACACTTTTACCGCTGAAGATTTTGTAACAACTTATTGTTCCGAAGGACTGGAATCTTGTGAATACGTAGAAAATACATTATCTCCAGTAAGTATTACTATAGAAGAAGCAGAAATAGAAATAACTGAAGAAAAGGACGAAGATAAAGCTAAAGAAGAAACTGAAGAGCCTAAAGAAAAGGACGAAGAAGATGAGGAGAAAGATTCAGAAACAGTAATAAGAAAATCAACAGATAATTTAGAAGTTGGTGAAACTTTTATTATCGAAGTTGAAGCTATAAATATGAAAGATTTATTCGGAGTATCCACAGGTTTTGAAGTGAGTAATCCTTCAGCATTAAACCTTGTAGGAGACGAAGTCACAGAATTATTAAGTCGCGACGGGAATAGTTTAATAGATTTTTTCATATACAGAGAGACCGCATCTGAAAATATAGGAAGTGCAGTTACAAGAACAGGTTCTGAAAACAGCGGTATAGATGCTTCAGGAGTTATATACAGTATAGAACTAGAAGGAATGGAAAGTGGAGAAGTGACTTTAATTCCTAATCTAACTCTTAGTTTTTGTAATTCTGACGGTAGTGAGTGTTATGAAGAAGTTCAAAAACACGCTGATTTAACTTTGAATATAGAATAATTTTTTTTATTTTTATTTCTTTTTAATAAGTTAATATTTTTAAATCCTCTAACGTTTCTTTTTTGTTATGAAACCAGAATTGCTAGCCCCTGCGGGGAATTGGGAGATGTTAAGGACAGCAATAAAAGCAGGAGCTGACGCTGTATACTTCGGAGTTCAAGGTATTAATATGCGAAGTAATTCGAGGAATTTCACAAAAGAAGATTTGAAAGAAATAGCAGAAGAATGCCACGCGAATAATGTGAAAGCATACCTCGCATTGAACGTTATAGTATATCAAGATGAAATAAATTTTATAGAAGAAACACTATCGAAAGCTAAGGAAGCAAAAATAGACGCGATTATATGCTGGGACCACGCAGTCATAAGGTTGGTGAAAAAATATGGTTTGAACCTTCACGTAAGCACACAAGCAAGTATTTCTAATAGCGAGAGTGCGAAGTTTTACGAAGAGCAAGGAGCGAGTTTATGCGTACTGGCAAGGGAAGTTACCCTTGAGGATTTGAAAGAGATAAAAAAGAATACTTCTTTGAAAATAGAAGTTTTTGTTCATGGAGCTATGTGCGTTTCTGTTAGTGGACGGTGTTTCATGTCAGAACACTTATACGGCAAGAGTGCCAATAGAGGAGAATGCTTACAACCTTGTAGGAGAGAGTATAAAGTTACTGATAAAGAAACAGGTAAAGAGTTAGAGTTAGATAATAATTTTATTATGTCTCCTAAAGATCTTTGTACACTACCTTTTTTAGAACTTATTTACCCTCACTCTGATGTTCTTAAGATAGAAGGTAGAGGTAGAAGCCCAGAGTATGTTAAGATCGTTACCGAATGTTATAGAGAAGCAATTGATTGTATAGCAAAAGATAATTACTCAAAAGAGAAAAAAGACGAGTTAATGGAAAAAGTCGGTCAAGTTTATAACAGAGGTTTTTCAGAAGGATTCTACATGGGAAGACCTATTAGTGAATTTACAAACAGTTACGGTAGTAAGAGTAGTAAGATAAAAAGGTATGTTGGTTATGTGATTAATTATTATCCAAAAGTAGGAGCTATGGAGGTAAAGGTAGAGTCTAACCCTGTTAAGGTTGGAGATGATATTTTAGTCATTGGTCCTACCACAGGGACTTTGGAAGAGACTGTTGAGAGCATGCAGGTTAAGAAAGAAAATGTTAGTAAAGCTGAAAAAGGTATGAGCGTAGCAGTAAAGGTAAGTGAGAAAGTAAGGAAGAACGATAAAGTATTTCTTTGGAAGGATAAGATTTTAAAAGAGTAAGTAACTAAAAGTTGTTATGGATTGTTACAACCACGAGTTTCTAAACTAGATTATTTGAAATACACACAGATTAAAAATATAAAAATATTGTTTTTAACTTTCTTCTAAGTATCCTCTCATAAATGCTTCTTCAGCAGTGGATAAACCATCGT
>CAZAFP010000086.1:0-3400 GCA_964484835.1 uncultured Methanosarcinales archaeon | reverse complement strand
ACAACAAGGGCAAATGAATGAAATGCAGCAAATGCAGCAGGCTTTTTTGCAAATGGAAAAAGAAGAATTAGTTGATACAGCTATGCAGCTTGCTATGATGGTACAGGAATTGCAAGAACAAATGCAAGGTCAACAGCAGCAACAGCAAACTAGAACACAACAACAGCCACAACAACCAAGGCAACAACAGGCAGCTGGAGGACAAAGGCAAGTTAGAAGGTAAGGTGATTTAGTTGGTTAATCAAAATGATTATAATTCATTAAATAGAGAAGCTAAAAGATTATCATCTGAATTAATTGATTTATTTAATTCTTTTGATAGTTACAGAGCACAATGGGAAGAACAAGCTATTAATAATTACAAAAAGTTTATTGGGTGGAAAAAAGAATTAGATGAAAACGAAAACCGATCTAATCTTCATATCCCCAGGACATACCAGATTATTGATACTATTCGTGCTCGTATAGTAAATAACTTTTTTAGTCGCAGACCATATATAGAATTTATGCCTTCACCTTCAAAACAAAGTAGAGAAAACTTACAGAAATCTGAAGATAAAGCCAAAGTTGCTTCGGCTTTAGTTGATGAACAGTTAGATAAAAACAAAATAGTTGCTAAGTATTATGATTATATTACTCAAATGTTAGTATTCCCGGCTGCTATATTATCAGTAGGATGGAAATATGAAGAAGAAAAAGTCATAAAAAAATTACCCATAAAAGAAATATCAACAAATAGTTTAGGCAGGCCTTTCTATACAGGCAATTATATTTATATGCCACATGAAAGCAATGAAGTAATTTGGGATGATAATCAGATTAAAAATGTTGATTTCTTTGATTTTTGGCCTGATCCTAAAGGAACTAATTTAGATGATTGCCGGGGAGTATTCCAAAGAGAATTTGTTACTTATAGTAATTTATTAAATAGATTAGACTTTTTAGAGTATTTAAACGAAGGGCAAATTTATCCTGCAAAATTTGAAGAATTGATGGGGCAAATGCCTGAAGAAGAAGGCCGAGAAAGAAGAATGTCAGAGGTTGGATTTTCAACTTCAATGGGTAAAGACTATTACAATTCAGATGATGAACAGCTTAAAGATAACACTAAATTTGAGTTGTTACATTACTGGGAAGATGATAGACACGCAATAATTGTTAATCGTGAAAGAGTAATTTATGATGGGCCATCGCCTTACTGGCGACATAGGAAAAAGCCTTTTGTTGTTGAAAGTTATGATAGGTTACCAAACGAATTTTATGGACAATCTGCTGCTAGTGTTATAGCAGACTTACAGGAAGAAGAAAACGCTATACACAACCAGCGTAATGACAACATTAACATGATTATTAACAAAATGTGGAAAGTAAGGCGTGGAGCAGATATTGATGAATCAGAATTAGTTTCAAGACCACATGGTGTAGTTTATGTTGACAGAATGGATGATGTTGATACATTCAGACAAGATGAAGTAGCAGCTTCTTCTTTTCAGCAGCAAAATATAGTTTCACAGAGTGCTGAAAATGCTTTAGGAGCAACACCTATTATGCAGGGAGCTGAAAGTAGAGGATCACAAACTGCAACTGAAAGTATGGAGCAGGCTTCTAATGCTGGTATGAGATTTACTGTTAAAACCAGAGTTTATAATTATACTGGCATTAAAAGATTGGCACATTTAATGGATATGAATAATCAACAGTTTATTGATGGTGAAAGACTGGTAAGAATTTATCCCGAAGAAGGAAACAAATGGCGTAGAGTTAACCCAGGAATGCTTATTGGTGAATTTGATTATAGACCTGCCGGAGCTAATCAAGATGCTTCAGCAAATAAAGAAGTAAGACGAGAACAATTATCTCAAATGATGAGTTTCTTAATGGAAGCAGGAATACCTTTTGTAAATTATCATGAATTGGTTAAAGAATGGCTTGAAAGTTTTGATATAGAAAACTCTCAAAAGTATATTATTCCTGAAGAAGAATGGCAAAGAAGGCAACAAATGCAAATGATGGCACAACAGCAACAACAGACTGGTAATGCTGGACAGGCTGATAATGCTAATCAAGCACAGCAGGCACAAGCACAAATGGATGGAAGGGCAAGGGGCAGGCGACCGCAACAACCACGTAATCCACAGCAAAGGGCAGGAGGTAATATAAGATAATGAAAGGGGTAAAAGAAGTTTCTAACCTGTCTGAACACGTTGGCTATCGTGATTATTTAAAACCGCATATTCAAAGTAACATTAGAAAGCTAGAAAAAGATCTGGAAACTGGAGATTTTGAATCTATTGAACAATTAAAAGCTACTCAAGCTGCTTTAAGAGCTTATAAAAATGTTAAAAGTTTTGTTGATAAAAGAGTAAAAAAAAGATTAGAAGATGTTTAAAATTTTAAGGAGGTAAAAAAAGTGGCTAGACCAGTATTTGGTGGCAAACCGGGCCCGGAAGCACAACCGCAAGCCGGACAACCCGGAGCTGACTTAGAAGGTATGGATAGACTTAATAATAAACTTGATCCTATTTCTAATAAAAAACAGATGGTAGAAAATCAGACTGGTAATGCTGGTGAAGTACATGATAAACAAAATCAAATTAACAATCAACCTAATCAAACTGTTCAAAATGGCCAGAATAACAATAATCAGTTTAATAAAAACAATCAGGTTCAAGGTGACCAACAGCCACAACAACAAAAGCAGGAACAACAGGAGCCAACAGAACCTGAACCAGAACAGGTTGATGTTGATTCTAATTATGAAGAAAAAGTTAAATATATACAGCAAAAATTCGAGGGAAAAGATGATTTGGTTAATGCTGTTAATGAATTAGAAAGTAAATTGGGCGTAAATGGTGATGATGTTCAATTAAATTCACCGGAAGAAGCAATTGATTATTATATGCAACTTGAAAAACAAATGGGGCAAATTGGTAATAAGACTGGTAATGTTGATAATTTTGTTGCTGAAAATCAGCGTTTAAAAGATATGAATAACAGATTACAGCGTAGAACACAAATGTTGATGGCTCAATTAAGGCAGCAAAACAGACTTAAAAAACAAAATCAACCTAATCAGATTAATAACCAAAATAATCAAAATATGCAACCTAGAAATAATCAAGGTCAATTTGTTGCTAATAATCAGCTTAATAATAACCAAAATCAGGCTGCTAATCAAAATAATATTAATAATCAGCAACAAAATAATCAGCAACAAAATAATCAGCCTGATATAAATATTGAAAACCTTGATTTAAGTGATGTTAATAAAAAAGATTTTATGAAAGATTTTTATAAAAACCCTGCTAAAGCTATTGCTGAAATTTCATCTAAAATTAACCAGCAACAGTATAATAATTTGCTTAACCAAGTTAACACTCAACTAAAACAGCAAACACAG
>CAZAFP010000085.1:0-3401 GCA_964484835.1 uncultured Methanosarcinales archaeon | reverse complement strand
CTTTTTCAAGTATTCTTTCGGGATCAGGTACTTCGATTGTTGCTTTGAACATTATACAGCTTCTACTAATTTGCTTTTTGTTCTTGTCTTGAACAATACTTTAGAGCCACAATATATACACCTAACCCTTTTTCTCATGTGATCAGGTCCTAATTTCTTATCACAACTAAAACATCTATATTCTGCCATTTTATAACCTCTTACGCGAGTTTTTTGTCAACGTAGTAAGCTTTACTAGTGAAAACTTTCCCACATTTTTTACATTCCCAAATACCCGCTTCTTTCCTTTTAACACTTACAGATCCGCAGTAAGGGCATTTGTATTTTTTCTTAGCTAAACCCTCTACTTTGTTAAGTTTGTGTTTAACTGTTCTTCCATATCTGACTCCGAATCTTTTAGTCGTACCTTGTATTTTTTTTGCCATTTTTTTATCCTTTATCGAGCATTTTTAAAATGGGGCTGCCCGGACTTTCATCAAAGTAATTCTCATTAATCTTTGCTTTGAACCGGGAGCTTCAGGTCCCAAACCTAAAAGGTTAACCAAGTTACCCCACAGCCCCATATATTTTATGAAGGTTGGAACTAGACCTGCTTTATAAAGTTTTTTCTTATAAAATAAAAAGAAAAAAATTATCTTTGGTGAGGATAAAGCCTTTTAACTTCCATAGGAATCAAGCCTTCCTCATACTCCTTCTTAGCAATCTCAACAACATTATACTTTATCTTCTCCAAATCTTCCTTGCTGAGATCTATATAAAGAGGAGCACCCATGCTAATTTGCAAAGCCCTAGAACCAATTATCCTAGCCTTTTCATATTTGCTAATTTCGTCCTCTTTTAACTTAATTCTAACCATTTCATAAGGCCTCCAATTTCTTTCTTAATTCAGCTGCTTTCTTCAAAGCTAAATCAACCATAGCATCTATATCCTCCATAGATAAAGACTCATCCCCGCCTTTTTGCAAAGCACAAATCTTATCTTTGTCCAAACTAGTTATAGTAAGTCTGGCATCTATTAAAGCTTCTTCTTCCTCAGTAGGATCTACTATTAAGTTATCTCCTATCTTACAAACAGTAATTGGTATAGGGAAAGCTTTGATGTCTATTTTCTTATCTGTTTTCTTATGATAATCCACACCATCCTCGGTCAATTCCGGGAATCTAGCTGTTTTTATAGCAGCAAGAGCTCCAAATCCGCCCATGTCGATTAGATTACCATCATAATTAACAGGAGCAACATCTACACTTATACTCCAAACTTGCTCTCCTTTTTCAACACATAATGATTTTGTATCTATACTTTTACTTTCTCTCACACCTCTATCTATAACTCTGCTTGCTTCTATACTGTCAATACTTGGAGGTCCAGCTTCAAATTCAGGATTGCTCATAGGAAGTAATTCTGCATTCACCATGAGAACTCCTTCATCAGGAGTGTCAGGGAATGGTTTTTCCACAGCCATCTTTACTCCTACAAATATTTCAGCATCTCCAAATTTTACTTTGGCACTGCCTTCAGCAGTTGATAAAACATCTGTTTCTATTTGAACAGGTCTTAGCTCGTCTAGTTTCCTACCGTCTAGCCTAACTCCTTTTTTTAATGAGTTTCTAATGTGTTCTTTGATTTCTTGATTCATTTTGCACCCTCTAAATATTTATTTTTTAATGCTTTTCTTTGAACTTCAGCTATTTCTTTAAGGGCTGGTTTTACTAAGTTAAGAGCGTCTTTCAAATCTTTCTTAGTTATTATACCATCCATTTGCAATAGAGTTATTTCCTCAGTGCTTGGTATCATAGCCACAGGTATATCTGCTGCTTCGTTGTCATCCAAGTGCTCTTCTTCTCCATCAAGATCTACAACTAAAGCCTCTTTGACTTTACCCACACTTACAGCAGGCACCATATCTTTCATTTTTAGACCAGCATCCGCTAAAGCTATGCTTGCTGCACATATACCAGCACATCTGCTACCCGCGTCTGTCTGTGGTAATTCTATAAATACATCCACTACAGCATTAGGATAATCTTTCAAATCGACTACTTTGGTTAATGATTTTTCAGTAACCATACTTATTTCCTTACTTCTCCTGCTAGGCCCAGGCCTTACCCTGCTCCCATCACCTGAAAACGGCATCATGCTGTAACTGCATCTTAGAATACCTGTTTTTGGATCTTGTAAGAATTTAGGATGTAAATCCCTAGGACCATATACTGCCGCGTAAGCTTCAGTATCTCCTATTTTAAATCTTGCAGAGCCATCCGCTTTCTTTATAACTCCGGCTTCTGCTTCTATCTTTCTTGGTTCATCTAATTTTCTTCCAGATGGTCTTTTAAATTTACTCATCTTTTTCACCTTTATCTTCATAATTTAATAATTTCTTTACTCTGTCTGTTAAGCCACTAGTATGGCTTTCTTTTTCAACTAATTTAATTGCTTTAAAAGCTAAGGATTCCATTGCCGGTTCTCCTTGTAACCATATCCAGCCGTTCTGACCAACTACTATTTTACAACCAGTAGCGTCTTTTATTAAAGAAACCATACTTCCTTGTTTCCCTATTATCCTAGGTACTTTATGACAGTTTACTTTTACAACACGGCCTCCTTTCAGCCTTCTCAATCCTTGTCCTTTAACAGTTAAATCAACCAAGTTTTGACTAGTTACATTTGTTATTTTAACAATAGCATAGTCTTCTAAGCCGAAATATTTAGTTAAGTCAGCACCTCTTGCTATGTAGTCAAAACTAGCATCTTTTATAGGCAAGACTGCGGAATACGGACTGTTTATGTCAAATCTCCATCCACTGACCAATATATCTATGACTTTCCCTATAATTACATCGTCTTTTTTAGGCATGTATCTGCCCGCCACAGAGGTTGTTTTCAATACTTTGCCATCAACAGACAAAATTCCAACTCTGTTAGCTATCACATTTTCTTTGTTTCTGTAAGTCCCTTGACTTGGCAAAAAGTCCATACCTTTTGCTATTATCTCTCCAGGAACTACAACTTCTTTATCTTTTGCTATTAGTTCACTCATTCTTTATTCACCTTTTATATTAATTGTAACTTCTCCTTTTGTTTTAGAACTTAAATCATCCATGACTTCTTGTTTTATACCACTCGGTATTTCCAAATCACACTGGTAAGTTCCGTCTTGCTTCCAATCTTCTTTTTTCAACGTGCCTATACTCGTAAACCATCCTCTTAATGAACTGGCGTGTTTCATACTTAAACCCAATTGAAGAATAGTATTATCTTCTTTTATAGGCAGTATAGGTTTTAAACTTTCCAATACTGACTTGAATTGCTCATCAGGTTTTTTAAACTCGTCAATTCTTACTTTAGCTTCTTCTAAAGCATTCTTTATCCTAGTCTCATGATGAGGCAGCTTAGATTTAGG
>CAZAFP010000084.1:2184-3487 GCA_964484835.1 uncultured Methanosarcinales archaeon | reverse complement strand
ACTATTAATGGATTTACTTTAATCGACAATTATCATGAAAGAAATGCCATACTTATTAAAGGAAATAATATAGTCAATCTTAAAAATTTAGTCTTAGAAGACACTAATGAGACTTATTGGTCTAGAGGCATATACACGAAAGCAGATAATACTGATTTAACTATTGAAAATGTAAAAATAAAGAACTTCTCTATAGGAATTTATGAAAGAATTAATACACTGACAATAAACAATACTGTAATGTCTGGAATCGGAGAAGTCGGCGTAGGAATAGCAGGTAGAGGAAATGTAACTATTACAAATTCAAACATTTCAGTTGATGGCTCGGCAAAAGAAGAATCTCTGGATGTCGCTTCAATTAGACTCGGCCCAGATACAGATTCCGATGATAAACTTTTAATAAAAAATACCACTCTTCATTTAGAAAATGAAGAAGATGAAAGATATTATTCCATAAGAATCCGCGGAGAAAACAACACAAACAACAAAGTTATTAGCTCAAAATTATTAGGCGGCATTAACGTGCATGAAGAAAATTCTTTTATGAACGCGTCTTTAAATTACTGGGGAACTTCTAGTTTCTTAGATATCAATAACAGTGTTAAAGGAAATATATCTTTTGATCCTTGGTACGCGGACGAAGAAATGACAAAAGTTACAACCAGAATTGAACTTCCTGAATTAGGAGCTGGAGACTTTGAATTGCCTAAAAATGCTACTCCTGAAAACACAAGTAATATAACTGTTACTAATAACTGGACTATTAGCATACCTATAAGTTCAGGTTTTTCTGCAAACGTTACTCTGCCTGAAAATACAGTAATTAAAAGAAGTGATGAAAATGAATACTTCAATATGAGCGAATTAATTGCAAACAAAACAGACTCCAACCAATTAAGTGGACTTGCAGGAACATTCAGAGGCGCAGTTAAATTCGGATTGCCTAATTTAGGACTTACATTTAGCAACCATATAAGCATATCAATCTACGTAGGTCCTGGATTAGCAGGAGATACATTAAACGTTGAGAGATCTATAAGCGGAAGCGATGATTGGGTATCTGTAACTACATGCACAGTCACAAGTGAAGGCTTCTGTAATTTTGAAACAACACAAGCATCTTACTTCGCAGCAATTGAGGAAGAAGAAACCACCCCTACCACTACAAGAAGAGCTGGCGGCGTAGGTGCTCCTCCAGCAACAGATGATGAGGAAAAGGAAGTTGTTGATGATGAAGAAGAGGAAGTTGTTGATGATGAAGAAGTAGAAGAAGTGGATGATGAAATCGTTGATGATGAAGAAG
>CAZAFP010000084.1:0-2084 GCA_964484835.1 uncultured Methanosarcinales archaeon | reverse complement strand
GTTGATGATGAAGAAGTAGAAGAAGTGGATGATGAAATCGTTGATGATGAAGAAGAAGTCGTTGAGGAAGAAACCACGCCTACAGGCATCACTGGTTTAGTTACAGGTTTCAGGCCTGGTGCAACTGTTAACGTAATCGCGTCATTAGTGGCTGTTGCTCTGCTAGGATCCATTGTTTACTATAGGTCTTATACAGTAACTGGTCTTTCAAGGAGAGCTGAAGGACTTCATAGAAGAGCTGATGCATTAAACAAAGCAGGTAGATACAACGACGCTTTAGAGACAAGGCGTAAAGCAAGGAAGCTTCAAAGAAAAGCTGATGAGAAAGGTTATTGAAAATGAACTATAAACAAATCGGATTAGGAGTTTATGCTTTTAGCGATGATGCTCGTAAAACAATAGATGAACTAGTCGCGCATAAAGAAGAAGCAGAAGACTTACTTTATTGGGTTGAAGCTGAAGGCATGGTACTAATTAAGGGCCCAGAGAAATCTGGGAAAACCCGTTTAGCACTTGAAGTCATTGAAAACTTTAGAGGCGACGGAAAAGTTATCTACATAGACCTTGACACATACAACAAAGAAGTAGACATCGGGCACTTATTAATAGGCAACCAACCCTTTTTTAGAAAGATACGAAACAAGATGCCTAAAGATATGATATTAATTGTAGATAACGCGCACAGCCTAGACACTGACTTTTATAGGAGGCTACAATTCTTCTTCGACCAAGGATATTTAAAATCTGTTGTTTTAATAAAAAAATCAGATGCTAACCTAGAACTACCTGATAGCATAAAGAGCAGGATAGGAAATAAAGTAATAGAATTAAAAGAACTTGGAAAAGATGAATGCGTAGAGATTATGAACGCTAGGCTAAATGGTTTTTTAAACGAGAACCACTTAGAAAAAATATGGACAAAATCTAAAGGACTTAGCAATTTCCTTGAAAACTGCGAGAAAATAGCAACTAATTACTTAGATGAGGGACGAAAAAAAATAGATATAAATTTTATTGAGAAGGTGCTTGAAAAATGACATGGTATAAAGAATTCGGCTACAATTATAACCCTTTTTGCATAAAACCACTAGATGATTATGAATTGTTTTTTGATGGAAAAAGCTTAGTGGATGATATAATCGGCGCAATAAATAACGGAGAAAACCTAGTGCTAAAAGGACCTCTTGGAACAGGAAAGACAAGCATACTAAAAAAAATCATAGATGAATTTGGCGGAGAGAGAAAACTATATTATTACAATGCGTTTAGCACATCAACACCGCTAAACTTTGAAAAAGTCCTAAAGCGAGCAGGAAACATTTTCTCAAGAACCTTTGGTATAAAATCAAAAAACGTAGTATTGTTCATAGATGAAGCACACCATCTCACTCCTGAGAACGTAGCCGAGCTTGAAGATTACTTAGGTGATTACTTTAAATCGGTAATAATCGCATCAAGCGAGAATAAATACGAAGCGCCTGATGAGATAAAAGAACACTTCAAAAACACAATAAACCTACAAAACTTCACAGAAAGCGATGCGCTAAACATAATCAAAGACAGACTCGGCGAGGAAGAGTACAATGAAATAATAGAAGATACAGAGATAAAAACAATCTACAAACACAGCAAAACACCAAGAGACTTCCTCCACAAATGCGAATCAATATGCAAAGAAAAACACGAAGCGTAAAATAACCTTTTTTTAAATTCTTTTAAACACAAAACACAAAATTTACATAAACCCTAACACTTATAGAATCTATGGCAACCACAATATCCATATCCGAGGAAATGAAAGAGAATCTAAAAAACCTAGGCAGAACGAGAGAATCATACGAAGACGTAATAAAAAGAATGTACGAACTAACCAAAAAACAACTACCCCTACAATATTTACACGATGAAACAGAAACAACTACTATAGATGAAGCAATAAGAGAAGCAAAAGCAAAATGGCAAAAATAATAATAATCACAAATTCTCTAAAACAAAAAAAAACAAAAAAAATTAAGAAAAAAAATTAATTAAGCTTCTCAGCCAATTCACTTAAAGTAAGGACTTTATTATCATACTCACGATTA
>CAZAFP010000083.1:0-3497 GCA_964484835.1 uncultured Methanosarcinales archaeon | reverse complement strand
ATGGTAAGCAGAAAGAAAAAAAGTATAACGACGCCCTCATAATGCTTGACAGCAGTGGGAGTATGCCTCCTCCTGATTTTAAAAGTCCCGCGGTCACAGCGGGTTTTTGCATAGCTAATCATTATTTAAATAACAATAAAAAAGTAGGTGTTGCTAACTTCAGCGATGTTTGTTATAATAGTTCTTTAACGTCTAATCCTGACGAAATAAAAAAACAGCTTTTGAAATATCAAGGAGGTCTTACTAAATTAAATTCTAAAGACGTTTTGAAAAATTATGATTCGCCTTTGGATATATACTTAATAACGGATATGGCTATAAGTGACTCTGAAAAAGTATATTCTCACCTCTCGGGGTTGGATTCCAGGGTGTCTGTTTTTAACGTAGGTCCTGATAGTAATTATGTTCCTGGTTTGAAAAAGTATGATGTTCAAGACATTAACAGATTACCTGATGTAGTTGTTGGTGATATGAATGGAATATAAACAAAGTTTTGATATATATGGCGGGAATAATTCTGCTAAGAAAACAAAAACAAAGAAAACAAAAACCTCTAAAAAACAGGGTAGTGCTCCTAGCAGTGCCAAGTCTCCTTTAGATGACATTTTAAAGAATTCTTCAGAAGAACATCAAACTGATGAATACTTAGAATTATCTAACAAAGTAGCGGAGTACTTCGTGCCTGAAAACTCCAGTCCTGCCGTCCAAGAAGTTTCCAGAGTCGTAGTGGGTTCTTTCATTTACAGCGTCATAAAAGATTATGTCAAATGACTATTACAATATATGTTATAGAATCTTTATTTTAAATCGTAGAATAACTTATAAATCAAATCGTCTAGTAAAGGATTATGGCAAGTATAAGTTATGAAGCGAAGATAAAAAGTAAGAAGCTAAGTAGTTTTTTTGAAGAAGATGACTAAATTTTTTCAGCTCTACCTTTCTCTATCAGGAGATTGGCTATCTTGTTAGGTAGCTCTGTCTCGTCTCCTTTGCTATACGGCCCGTATACTTTCTTATCCAATCCTACAAATTTAGGAAGGTTAGCTTTCAAAACCACTTTCTCAAATCCAGGTTCTTCTTTTTCCTCTATCGTCTTTTCTTCCACTTCTTTAGCACTGGGCTCTTCAACTAATAATAAGAAATTATCCTTGTGTTTTTTAACAACCTGATATGCCTGTTCAAACAATTCTTTTTCGGAATCTAACAAATTATTCGTATTAAGCAATGAAGACTCTGTCTTTACCTTATTGGCGGCTAACTGCAAAATCTTTTTCTCCCTGATCTCGTACAATTCCTTAATAATCTTCTTAGCATTCTTAAGCTGTATCTTGATTTTTTCCTTTTCAGCCCTGGAAACAGTAGCTTTATCTCCTTCTATACTATTTTTCTTCTCAACTAAATAATTCTGGACCTGATCAAAAAAATCCTTCTCTAACTCTTGAAGTTCATTACGATTCTTCTCCCTTCTCAGTAAATCAAAAAGAGTTTCGTACGTAATATTAACAGATACCATTTTTTAAAACTTAGAAACCCTCTTATTTTTATAAAGATTTTCAAAACTAATTTAAATAACCTTTCAAAACAATTCATAATATGACATTCAAAGAACAATTACAAAAAATAAAAAGCACGGAATTATACAAGGACATTGATGAAAATGCTTATTTAACGCATGTTTCTATGATAGAAGAAGAAAATAAGAAATCTAGTTGGGAATATGGTTTTTTCAACCCTGAAACTCAAAAGATAACAGTTATAGAATCTGAGCCTTTGAAATTAAGAGAGCCTGACGATGTTTTAAACAGGGATGGTGACGTTGCGGAACTAAACTTGGACGAAGTAGAATTATCTGTGGAGGAACTTTATAAACTAGTAGATAAAGTAGCCGAGGATAAAAACGCTAGTCTAATAACAAAAAAGATATTAATACTGCAGAAGCTAAACGAAGGCGTTGTGTGGAACGTAACATACCTGACTAAAGATTATAACTTATTAAACATAAAAGTAAACGCAAAAAACGGAGCGGTTCTACACACAGAATTTCATAGCGTATTCGACCTAGGATTGAGAAAGTAAAAATTTTAGATGTTTTTTAAATATTCATCCACGTCTTTCTCATTCCAATCTTTTTTATTAAAGAAATTTCTTCCTTTATTTTTATTTCCCTTTAAGTTATATGCGTATGCAAGGCCTAATGCCATACCTGCTAGGTGGGCGGCGTTTGCAATATTATTATCAAAGAAAAAGCCAGCTACGTCTATAAAAGCCCATAGTACTCCTGCTATCCACAGAGGCATTGGGATTATGAAAAATAACAATATTCTCAAGTTAGGCATTAAATAAATAAGAGTTCCAATCATTGCCATAACTGCCCCACTTGCTCCTAGTGCTGCGTCGTAAAAAAATAAGGATACTAAGCTAGCAAAAACTCCTCCGGCTAGGTATATGGTTAAAAACCTTCTTGGTCTTATAAGGCTCTCTAGTAAAGGACCAAATATTAACAATCCTAACATGTTAAAAGCCAAATGAGTAGTACTTCCGTGTAGGAACATACTGGTAAACAACATCCAAGGTCTTATCAGGACGTCACTGCTAACTAGCATTAAATTCTCAGTAAACCAAGCTCCTAGGCTTGTTTGTAAAATATAAACTAAAATATTTATGCCAATTAAAGGAAATACAACACTTCTCATTATTACAAGGAATAACTCTTTGTTTTTATTTTTATTCAAAAAAATCCTTTTTTAAAAGGAATATTTATAAACAACCTATTGCCTTTTTTTATAAATGAAAACAGTACTTGTATTAAGCTCGGGGGGTACTAGGGGACTTGCCCATATAGGTGTGTTAGAAGTCTTAGAGAAAAATAACATAGCTGTGGATTACATAGTCGGCTCTAGCATGGGGGCTTTAATAGGCGCGCTATATGCAAGGGGTTATTCTCCAAAGGAAATAAAAGATTTAGTTTTGAAAACGGATTTGTATGAATTGTTAAAACCTAATTTTTTTAACTTAAAAAGAGCTTTAATTGATATAAATAATGCTGAAGAAGAATTAAAAAAGCATTTGAGTGTTAACTTTAAAAAACTTAAAATTCCTTTAGCTGTTAATGCAATTGATCTTAACTCTGGAGAAGAAATTAAATTTGACAAAGGAGATGTTTATAAGGCTGTAAGGGCCAGTATAAGTGTTGAAGGTCTTTTCGAACCAGTAAAGCATAAAAGAAAATTGGTGGCTGACGCTGGATTTGCACATCCTATTCCTTTTAATTTAATACCTGATTGTGAAAATGTAATCTTAGTAGATGTAAATCATGAACTGCCCAGGTTAGAAAACCCTAATGTTGCTTCCACTCTTAAACAATGTTTTTTTATAGCTCAGAAAAACGCTGCCGAGTTGGCTTTAGAAAAACATTTAAGGGAAACAAGTTTTAAAGAAAAATTAAATTATATAAAACCTGATTTGTCAAAATATGATGTTATGCAATTATCCGGTTT
>CAZAFP010000082.1:0-3510 GCA_964484835.1 uncultured Methanosarcinales archaeon | reverse complement strand
TATTCAAATACATATCTGCTTTGATATTTACCATAGTGGCAGTCATACCAATACTTATAATATCCAGATTTAACTCGGAGAAAAACACAAAGTGACCTTCCTGAATAAAATAAAATACTCTTTATTATTAACTTTTTTCTTATTAGTAGCGGTAGCTTTTACTTACAGCTATACAGTAGAGGGTTTAATTTACTTAATATTCCAGGGTGAAACCCAACAAATAGTAGATTATTTCAGCGACGCACCCTTTATGGTTTTACTATTCATATTATTCGTAGTCTTAGAAGTCATTTTCATAAGTATAATACCCAGCGTATTGTTATATACCACGGGTGGTTTAATATTCGGAACTTTTTATGGGAGCGTAATTATATGGGTTGGTAACGTCATCGGAGCGTCTGCTTGTTACTTCTTATCAAGAACTTTCTTAAAAGACTATTTCGAGAGGAAAATACCTGATAAGAAATTAAAAAAATTCAATAGTTATGTAGAAAAATACGGTTTTTATGCTATATTCTTATTAAGACTTAATCCTTTCACCTCTTCTGACGTATTCAGTTACATAGCAGGAGTTACCAAATTAAGGTTCTGGCCTTTCATAATAGGGACTAGCTTGGGCTTAATACCTCTCATAATAGTTACGGTATTCATAGGCAGTGATATAATAGCCAACAATCCTTACTTAACCACTTTATTCTTACTTGGTGGCTTGGCTTACATAGGAATAGTAACTTACTTATTCTTAAAAAAATAAAAAAAGTGGTTTTTAAACCAATAAATCTTGGAGTATATCTTCTGTTTCTGCCGTTGCTACTTGCATCACATCATTGATTGTTCCTCCGAAGAACTTTGCAACAACTGCTGAATTCATCCTTCCGATGTATGTATTACCGTCACTTTTTTCATAAATCGATATTCTACAAGGCATCATGGGAGTTACAAGCCTAGCATCATCTTCCTTCAGTATGGTTGCGGAGTATTCTCCTGAGCATACATCGAATACCTTCACAGGTAAAACCTCATATCCAAGGTCTGCTTTAACTTGTTGCATGTCATGCACGTTCAAAATACCCCATCCTGCTTCATCTACTTCTTCTTGAAACATCTCTACTGTCGTGTTGAAATCATGCCTGCTTTCGCTTTCCACCATCATAATACTTGGAGCTGTTATGAATAAAATAAGACTTAGTAATATTATTCCTGAAAGTGCTCCTACGGAAAGCATTATTATATTTTGTTTTTGTTTGTTTTTTTTCATTTTAAAATACCTCGTTTAGAAAGTATATATTACAAGATATATTTAAATGAGGCGAAAAACTGCAAATATTAGTGTAGAAAAATCAGCACTAAAAAAAAGAATTTAATTCTTATTTATTCCTTTAAAACTATAATTATCTTGTTTAATGTAATACTTAGCAACTTTACTCATTGGCGTAGTATATTTCTCAGTCTCTCTTAAATCAGTTAGATAATTCTTTATTAAATCTCGATTGTTCATGCTTAACAATCTCTTTTCTAGTTCTATTTGAGAATCAGGATTTTTTCTGTTCATACATCCTCTTCCGTCCGTTACTGTTCTTATTATAATATCTTTCAAATCCATTTTTTTGTGAGAAGGAATACGCTAATATGGAATAACATTTTTAAACTACAGTGTTTTCTTATTCTTTAATGGTAAATAATATTGATGCATTAGTAGTTCAGATAACAAGTGATAAAGATCCTGATAAGGCAAAGTCTTTATTAAACGAAAGGGCTGATAAAGCTAAAGAGTTTTATGAAGAGTTCAGACCTTCTAAAGTAATAGCCTCTGGCGGTATTTGTTATACTACGCCTAATAGGGATGAAGTTAAGCCTCAAAGTTTGCAACTTGCTGAGATAATGAATGATAAAGGAATAAAAAATATTGAAACTCAAACCATGAGTGGTGATACTTGGACTAATGTAGTGTTTACTTATTTTGATCATATAAGACCTATGGGTTTAGAAAAGCCCGATGTTGGGATTGTTGGTTTTCACAGGTATGAATCTTTGGCTAACCTGATATTGGGTGATAATGCAAGTGTTAAATTATTGAACAATGAAGAGATGAGTTTCTTAAGAGATGATTTGTTAGGCTTGGTTTTAGATACTTCTTTCAAATTTTACGGTGCTAAAGACGGGGATCCTTTTAGTCATTTGAGGGCTATTTGCAATTACCATCCTGAAATTGGGGAAAAGCCTATGAAGATTGCTCCTTATTACTCTGCTTTGAAAGCTATGAAAGGTTTAAAATCCTCTTCTTAACCAAGAAAAGTTTTATAAATTCATTTTTTATCCCGGAGTGGATGTCTTTAGAAACTATTACTGTGGATAACGAGAAATACTTATCTAGATTAAAATCCATGAAGAATTTGATGACTCTTAATCAGCAGGATATTTTATATTCCGTAAGAGTTGTTAATAAACAGGATGAATATTTTTATAACAAATTTGTTTCTATAACAGATAGATTTTCTGATTTATTAGACACTTATAAAAACGGCATAATAACACCTTATGAACAACCTTCTTGGTCTAACTTCTTTGGTTTTTTTGATAAGAGAGTTGAAGTATCCAATCAATTTGTTAAAGCTTTAGCAAAGCAAAAAAATTCTTTTGATTATTCTCGTAACTTCTTTTTAGATCATTTTAACCCCGAGGGTTTTAAAGTCAAGGATTCTTTCAAAGAACTTTACAAACAGGCTGAGTTTGACGTGGATTTAGATTTGAGTGATGAAAGGACTTTCGATCCTAATCTTGTCAGTAGGTTTAATTCTTTTTATGAGACGTGATTCAGCATCCATTCTACTTTTTTTAAAACAGTTAATTTTCCGGATTTTTAGAAGTAATTGTTATTAATAAGCACATTTAATTTTATTTTATGACTAAAGACTTGAGGTTCTTGGAAGAAATAAAAAGTAAGATCTACACAATCAAAGGAAAACAAGTAATGCTTGATAGTGATTTAGCAGATTTATATGGTGTTGAGACAAGAACATTAAATCAAGCAGTTAAGAGAAATATAGAGAGATTTCCTGAAAGATTTGCTTTTCAACTTAATAAAGAAGACTTGAAATCACAAAATGTGATATCAAGTTGGGGCGGTAGAAGAAAACCTTTGTTTGCTTTCACTGAGCAAGGAGTAGCTATGCTTTCTAGTGTTCTTAAAAGTAAGAAGGCTGCTGAGGTTAATGTTAGGATAATGGACGCTTTCGTTTCTATGAGGAAGTTCTTAACAGAAAATAAAGATTTATTCAATAAAGTAAGTATTATCGAATCTAAAGTCTTAGAGCACGATGATAAGTTAAACAAAATATTTAATGTTTTAGAAAGTAATGAGTTGCCTGAGAAAGGTATTTTCTTCGACGGTCAGGTTTTTGACGCTTATAAATTCATAACGGATTTGATAAAAAAAGCAGATGAAAGGATTATTTTAATAGATAATTATGTGGATTCTGAAACGCTTAAACTATTATCTAACAAGAAAAA
>CAZAFP010000081.1:0-3616 GCA_964484835.1 uncultured Methanosarcinales archaeon | reverse complement strand
AAATGGTTTTTCAATTAAGATCTTGCTTTCATTACAACAGTCATTTAATTGCGAGATTATATTATCATAAAAAACGTAACTGGTCGCCAAATAGAATATTCTTTCTGAATCGTTATTATCTATATTTTCTAAAAAGCCACCGATGTTTTCTAAAGAATTTATTTGTCCGAAATCTGCTTTGTAATAACTTAATTTTATGTTTTTATTAATCTTAACTTTTTCTTTTTTCAAATAATCTTTATACTCTTCTAAAGTATAATCTCTCCTACTAACCGCGACTAAATTAAAAACATATTCTTCTGACAGATTGTTAAGCGCAGGTATTAATTTTTTAACAGTCAAATCTCCTGTAGCACCTAATATTACGAAGGTTATTTTATTTTTTGCCAAGGCCATGTCCTCCGAACCCATCTCTCATAATAGCCACTATTTTATTGGATGTGGAGTCTTTCATTCTTGATCTGTACCTGCTGAATAATGCTTGTGTGTTAACTGTGAACGGAACTTTGTATTCCATTGCTGTTTCAACAGCCCATCTTCCTTCTCCGCTATCTGCTACCTCGCCAGATACTTCTAATTCATTATGTTTTTTTAAGCCTGATTCTGTCATTTCCATAAGGAAGCTTCTTATTATACTGCCGTTATTCCAAACCTTGCTTATTTGATGAAGGTCTAAGTTTTTGTAAGGTCCTTTGTCTAATAATTCTATTCCTTCTCCGATTGATTCCATCATGCCATATTCTATTGCGTTATGAACCATTTTTACGAAGTGACCACTACCGCTTTTACCGAAGTAACCATAGCCGTCTTTCTGACACATTTTTTTAATGTAAGGTAAAACTTTCTTGTACGCTTTCTCATCACCGCCCGCCATCATACAATAGCCTTCTTTAGCAGCTATTATTCCTCCTGAAACACCGACATCTACTAAGGATACGCCTTCTTTCTCAAGTTGTTTTGCTCTTTTAATTGTTGAGTTAAAATTACTGTTACCCCCGTCAACGATTATATCGTCTTTATTTAATAAAGGTTTGAGGTCTTTAATGACTTGATCTACTGCTTGATGAGGTATCATAAGCCAAACAATCTTATCCTCACCTAGTTTTTTTATGAACTCTTCATGGGAATAACTAGGAATGGCTCCTTTCTTTGCGAGTTCATCAACATTTTCTCTAGAACGATTGAAAACAACTATTTTTTCTTTTTTATCCAATAACCTCTGAGCCATATTAAAGCCCATCCTTCCTAATCCATAAATGCCTAACATAGATAATAACCTCCTTAACCAAATTAAAAACTTAATCTTATTTTAATGTTTTTAAAAAATCCTTAGCAAAAATAATAATATCAGAGGAACTGGTAAGTAACGACCTATAGTAACACTCCACCAAGCAACCCTACTTTTAGTACCGAATCCTTCCACTAAATGAGCTTTAGGAATCTTCCAACTTATAATAGCACCACCCACTATACCAAGAGTTACAACAACTTGCGTCGCAGCTAACAAGTCTAAAGCCTCAAGGAAAGGACGACCAAACATCGTAACACTTAAAGGAGTGAAACTTAAAGCAGAAAGAATACCTAAAGGCAATAAAGGTAAGAAAGCATAAGTTGTCGCTTTCACATGGCTAAGATCAAACTCTTGACGCACAGCTGTTTTAACAACTTCCATACCAGCAATACAAGAACTTATAGCAGCTAGGAAGAACAAACTGAAAAATACAGCAGCCAATACATTGCCAAAGGAAATAGCTTCAAAAGCCAAAGGCATGGTTGAAAAAGCAAGTTCTGAACCCTCCCCTGGGCTTAAACCAAAAGTGAAAACAATAGGGAATATCATCAAGCCAGCTATTAAAGCAACACTGGACTCGACACCCGCAATCCAACCAGTCGCTCTTGGCAAATTAGTATTTTTAGGTAAGAAACTACCATACGTTATCAAATAACCCTGACCAATGGCTAAAGAGTAAAATGCCTGTCCGATCGCAAGCATCCAAATAGTAGGATTTAACAACTCCCCAAACTCGGGCCTGAAAAGAAAACTAACTGCTTCGCTTGCACCCTCCAAAGTTAGACTATAAATCGTGATACCGATGATCATAGCTATTAAAACAGGCATTAAAGATTTAGTTAATAACTCAATGGCTTTTATACCCCTAGCCACTACAAAAAAAGTCATGGCGAAAACTACCCCGAAAAGAAGCAAAGGAAGATAACCCGCAGTGAATTCATTAAAAGAATCAATATTACCTGTGAAGCTGTCAACTGCATAACCTAAGGTCCAACCAGTTATTACAAAATAATAACTCATTATAATCATTGTTAAACCAACAACTAACCAGCCAAAAAACCCGGATTTACTCCAAATACTACGAAAAGTACGAACCGGACTTCCTCTTTCAGAACGACCAGCACTTATCTCAAGCGACATGAGAGGAAGACCTATTAAAACTATACTGACAATGTATGCTAATACAAAAGCAGAACCACCATTCTCCCCAGCTATGTAAGGAAACCTCCACAAGTTACCAAGGCCTACCGCAGCAGCTATTGTCGCTATGATAAAAGCCCTTTCTGAAGACCACCTCCTTTTAGGATGCAAATCCTTTAACATAAAACTTTTTCTGAAGAAGTTAATTAAAAAATTTATCGGTTTAAACACGAATAAAGAAGAAGCGAGTTAATTTTGTTATATACTGAAAAAAATAGATTTTTTAGGATGTGATTCTAATTCTGTAGACGAGGTGGGTATAAACTTATACCCCCTTATAAACTTATAACCCCCCCCAAGCAAAAAGGAAGAAAGCACAGATAGGTAGGTATAAACTTATACCCCCTTATAAACTTATAACCCCCTCCTAAGGAAAAATAAGCTAAACAGAGGCGAAAATAAGTTAGAAGAAGCTAGAATAAGCAAGAAAATGATTGAAAAAAGAAGCAAAAACAACAAAAGAGTATAAACTTATAACCCCCTTATAAACTTATAACCCCCCTAAGGAAAGGAAAGCTTTTAAGTATAAACTTATACCCCCTTATAAACTTATAACCCCCCTAAGAAGAAAATGAAACACAACCCAAGATTAGACACAATAATAAGAGTGGAAACTATACTAAAACAAACAAAAGAACCACTATCAATAAACGAAATAAACAATAGATCAAACAAAAAAATAATGAGAAGCACAATAAACACTATACTAAACTATTTAGAAAAAAGTGAAAAAATAATAAGAACAGAAAAAGGATCAATCTGGAAAATAAAAAATGAAATAGAAATAAATGATTATAAAGAAACAATAAATCATGAAACACAAAAAGAAACAATAAAACCAAAAGAAAACAATATTTACAATTTACTAGAAGAACTAGAACAAAGCAGTGAAGAACTCGAAGAAGCAAATAAAACACTAAAAGAACTATAAAATGATAAGAGAAGAAGTAAAGATATTAAAAAAAGAGTATTTAACAGAGGATGTTCTAAAAATAAGCTTTGAAAAACCAAAAAACTTAGAATTTGAACCAGGACAATTCATAAACATAAAGTTCGAAAAAGAAGGAAGCTTTAGAATGAGAGCATACTCTATATTAAGTACGCCTTCTGAAGAAACACTAGATA
>CAZAFP010000080.1:1599-3621 GCA_964484835.1 uncultured Methanosarcinales archaeon | reverse complement strand
CGTGTTCTTCTTGTTGAACCACGTGCACATGACCTCCTGCGTAGTAATCAAATCCTCTTGGGAGTATCTTTGCAGGGCTGCTTTCCATATCTTTTAATTCTTCAGGCTTCATTTCATCAATAGCTGTGTGGAACATAAAAATTTTAAACCCGTCTTCTTTCTCAAGTTCTTCATGGTTGAGGTTTTCATAATATTCTTTTTCTAAAGTTCCTCTTCTTCCTATTATGCCTGTTATTTTAGCACCGCTTTTGTCTTTTGTAAACTCCAAATTAAGAATTCCTTTTTCTACTTCTCCTTTAGTCACGTTAGTTCCTAATTCGGCTTCTTCTATGACGTCTAGCATTGTTTTTCCCGATGGGCTGTAGTCGTGGCTTCCTGCTATGTAGTAAGTTCTTATGCCTAGGTTTTTAATCTCTTTTAGTTTTTTTATAACGAGCTTTATTTGTTCAATACCGGGTAGAGCTGTGTGGAATAAATCTCCGCTTATGAGTAAAAAATCAGGTTTTAAGCTTTTTATGTCGTCTATAGCTTTTTCAAATGATTCGTTTACTAAACTTTTAAGCAGTGGATCTCTCCAGTTTCCTAGGTGTATATCTGCTATGTGTGCGAATTTCATAAAAACTTGGTAATAAGGAAAAATATTTATAACTTCTCAATATAAACTATGTAGTATGATTGCTGAAGACTTCGACCCAAAGGATAAAAATAGTATTGCTGTTGCCGAGTTCGAAGTGGATAACGAAGATACTTTTCATCTTAAAAAGCTGTATGAATTAGTACATGAGTGGTTTATGGATCATGACTATCGCAGTCCTAGTTCTGTGGCTAATCCTGAGCATATAGAATCTCTTTAGTATCAAAAAAATATGGATAATGGTTTGATGGAGCACGTCATGTGGTGGAGGCCTATTAAGGTACCTGATAATAATCCTTACATAAAGTTTTTTTTCCATCTTGATTTCCAAACTATTGCTATGACTTCTACTAAAGTAGAACATAAAGGTCATACTTTCAAAACTAATAAGGGGGAGGTTGTTATAAGATGTAAGTCTTATATGATATTAGATTATAAAAGGCAGTGGAGGGATAGTAAGTTTTTAAGTTTATTTCATGGAAGGTTTAAGAACGTTTGGTATAGAAAAACTATAGAATATTACAGGAATGTGTTGTTTGCTGAAACTTATGATCTTCAAAGCACTATAAAGCAGTATTTAAAGCTTAAAAATCCTCATGAGAAGCAAAAGCCTTTCCATCCCGAGCAAGGTTTGTGAAAAGATATATTTTTATATTAGTTAAATTCTTATTTGTTTTAAAAAGAGGTGATTGGGTATTTTTGATGTTATAACTGTAGGTGGTAATACTTTAGATGTTTTTGTAAAAACAGGTGCTGAAGTAAGAACTGTTTATCATAAGCAATTAGTAAATAATAAGTTAGTAGAGACTCATGATGAGAGTTTAGTTTATCCTGTAGGGGATAAGATATTAATCGAACATTTAGATTTTCAAGTAGGCGGCGGGGGTACTAACTCCGCGATTAGTTTTAAACGTCAAGGTTTTGAAACTGCTTATCTGGGAAAGATTGGGGAGGATCAGAACGGCGTTCGCGTATATAGTTATTTAAAAAAAGAAGGTGTTTCTTTTATAGGCAGTCTTGGCGAGGAAAATGGTTTTTCTGTCGTTCTTGATAGTGTTGCTGATGATCGTACTATTTTAAATTATAAAGGTTGTTCTAACGATCTTCGTTATTCTGAAGTTGACAAGTCTTTATTGAAAACTAAATGGTTTTATTTTAGTAGTATGCTGGGTGATTCTTTCGAAACTATGAAAAAATTGGCTTTGCACGCTTCAAAAAATAACATAAAAATAGCTTTCAACCCTAGTCTTTATCAAGCGTCACAAGGCTTATCTGTGTTAAAAAGCCTTCTTAACAAAACTGATTTGTTAGTTTTTAACAAAGAAGAGAGTCGGGCTTTATCCCAAAAGGAAGATTTAAAAGACGTTTTGAAAACTTTAAAGAAACAT
>CAZAFP010000080.1:0-1499 GCA_964484835.1 uncultured Methanosarcinales archaeon | reverse complement strand
GGCTTTATCCCAAAAGGAAGATTTAAAAGACGTTTTGAAAACTTTAAAGAAACATGTTAAGGGATATATAGCAATAACTGACGGTAAAAATGGAGCTTTAGTTTATGACGGAAAGTACATTTATAAAGGCGAGCCTCGTAAGAATATAAAGATTGTAGAAACAACAGGTGCGGGTGATGCATTTGCATCTGCTTTAACAGGTGCTTTTATAGATGGTGAGAGTATTGAAAAAAGCATGAAGCGTGGTTTTATACAAGCAGAAGCTGTTATACAAAGTTATGGTGCTAAGTCTAACTTGCTTCCTAAAAAAGAACTATTAAGAAGAGCGAAGTTAGACAAAAGAAAAATATCTAAGGAAAAAATTTGAGGTGTTGTATTATGAAAGGTGAGGAAATATTTAAGAATGGTAAGAGTTTAATTTTAGCTTATGATCAAGGCTTTGAGCATGGTCCTTCTATGGATTTCAATTTAAAAAATGTGGATCCTAAGTTCATATTCGATATTGCTTTAGAAGGTAATTATGACGCCGTCGCAGTCCAATCAGGGATTGCTCGTAAATACTACAAAGATAATTATAGGGATATTCCTTTAATAGTCAAACTTAATGGAAAGACAAGATTTGATAATGACGATCCTGTTTCTCGTCAGCATACTAGTGTTGAAGAAGCAGTTCGCTTAGGGGCTTCAGCCGTTGGTTATACTATATACTTGGGAAGTTCTAAAGAGCAGGATATGTTTGTAGAATTTGGAAAGATTTGTGAAGATGCTCATAAGCACGGCATTTATAGTGTTTGTTGGATGTACCCTAGAGGTCCGAGTATTCATGATGAATTAAGCACTGATGTATTATCTTATGGTGCTAGGATTGCCATGGAGTTAGGTGCTGACGTGGTGAAAATAAAATATAATGGAGATTCTGAAGCTATGAAGTGGATTGTCAGGTCTGCTGGTGAAGCAAAAGTTGTAGTCGCTGGTGGTTCTAAAACGTCCGACCAAGAATTTTTGAAAATGGCTAAGGAAACGATGAAAGCCGGGGCTGTTGGTTTAGCTGTGGGTAGGAATGTTTGGCAGAATAAAAGTCCTTTGAAAATATCTAGGGAGCTGAGGCATATTTATCACAATAGTAATATTTAAATAGGCTCCTCGCGTTTATTAGCTTTATGAGGATAGGATTTAGTTTTAACGATATTTATGATTCTGATTTTGATTTAGTTTGTAGGCCGGGTTATGATTTGGCTAAAGCTCATAGAGTCACTAAGAGAGTTCCTTCTAGTTTCATAATTAGCAGTGAGTTATTTGATAAGTTAGTATCTGATAAAGAAAGCATTAGCAGGGATTATTTTGCTAAAACTAGTTTGCCTGAAGAGTTCTTGAGTGAATTAGAAGAGTTTTATTTCGCTTTGCCTTCATCTTCTTTACTCGAAGAGGATAATCCTGTGGTTAATATTTATTTAAGTCCTAGTTATAAATCTTCTTTGTCTATCCCTGAGAGGGCTGTT
>CAZAFP010000079.1:0-3638 GCA_964484835.1 uncultured Methanosarcinales archaeon | reverse complement strand
ACCACGGTATTCTTCTTCTGATTTTAGTTCTAATTTATCAAGTTTGTTTTTCCTTGCTTTTTTCCACTGTTTGAATAATTCCTCGGCACGACTAGGTAGTTGTTTTATTTCACAATTTAATAACTCTGCCGACTTAACCAGTAATTCGTGATTTTGTCTGATTAATTTTTTAGCAGCCATGCCCGCTACGAATTCTATTCTTACAATACCGTCTTGTAATTTGCTAGTTCTTAATATTTTTATGTGTTCAACATCACCCGTTACGTTTACATGAGTGCCTCCGCAAGCTTCTACGTCAAAGCCTTCTATGTTGACAATTCTTAATTCGTCACCAGGTACTGCTCCGCCTTGGTATATTCTTATACCGTATCTGGCTTCTGCTTTATCCCTGGACATGAAAGAAAGATTCACAGGTAAGTTCTTGTTTATTATTTCGTTTGCTTTAGTTTCTATCTCCATTAGTTGTTTTTCAGATATGTGTTGGTAATGGGTTATGTCAAGCCTTCCTTTTTCAAGGGTCTTGGCAGCTCCTGCTTGCCAGACATGACTACCTAATATTTTATTCGTACTCCCTGTTAGTATATGAGTAGCTGTATGATGCTGAGTCAATTGCAATCTTCTGTCGAAGTCAATACTGCACTTCACCGAGCCTTCTGGTTTTCCTTTTACTCTGTGTATTATTAAAGAGCCTTGTTTGAATACATCCGTTACTTCATAGCCATCTATGGATCCAGTGTCGTGCTCTTGTCCCCCGCTGGTTGGGTAGAAAGCTGTTTTGTCCAATACTACTAGGTAATCAGATCCTTCTTTGAGGGTTTCTTTTACTTCTGCTTTGAATTCTACTAAGTCGTAGTGTTGGTAATACATCACAGTCTGACTTTTTGTTTTGAAATGATAATGTTTCTTTTTCTCAACAGATTCTTTTTTTTGCTCGTGCCTCTCACTTACTAATGTGTAGAAGTTCTCAGGCGTCTTGATTTTTTTATGTTTCAAATCCTCAGGTGTTATTCCGTGACTGTCGTATAATTCTATTAGTTTATCCTCATTTATGTTTTGTAGTTTTTCTATTATTTTCTTGTTCCTTTTTTGATTTTCTGAGTATTTTTGTTTTTCAACACTTAATATTTTTTTTACATGTTCCAAGTTTTCTTGTAGTTCAGGGAATAAACTTTTTAGTTGCTCTGCGTGAAGCTCCGCTATTTCCCCGAGGTCCAAGTCCCAATCGTATTTTTTTATGAAACCAAGAGCTCTTCTCAGTATGACTCTTAAGTTGTATCCTCCTTTTACGTTACTCGGCAGGGCACCGTCGCTTATGGCGAATAATAATGTCCTTGTATGCTCAGCTACACTATATAATGCACTTAAAGGCTCTATCTTGTTTTTTAATTCTTCTAAAGAGATGTTTAGTTTTTTACTTACGTCTTTCCAGGTTTGTTCTATATCTTCTACCTCGTCAAGATTCAGGTAAGCGCCTAGAGGAGTGTATTTTTTTAAGAACTCAGAGTCTGGGTGTAAGTTGGTTTTTTTGTAAAGTTTTTGCATGACGTTAGGGAATACCGCGTCGTAACTAGTGCTTGTTCCTTGGCTGAACCAAGCAACTCTTTCATGCCCTAGTCCCATATCGAGTACTTTTATTTCTAGTTCTCTTTCTCCTTCTTCGTCTTTCTGGTATAACATGTAGACTTGATTGGCTAGTTCCATTCCTTTGCTGAATATTTCCATGCAAGGACCGTAATTGCCTCCGCCTGCCCATGCATCTTCATGCATAACTAACTCTTTTTCAGCTATGCCTAGTGTTTTTGTGAAGAATTCATACAGGCTTTTGAAGTATTCTTCTTGATTCCAGTCTTCGGGACTCATGAATGCGTGTTGTCCTATCATTACGAATCCTGTGAAGTGACTCATTGTTATTCCTACGTTGTCTATGTCGTTAAATCTTAGACAGAACTGCGGAACTATTAATGGATTGGCAGGGGGTTTGACTTCTCCTGTTACTACGTAGGGTTGGAAGTTATAAATGCTTGCTTGTACGAAGTCTGTGTCGTCTCTCCATCTGGCTACTGAGGAGTATCTTTTTATGCTTTTAAAGCCATAGGAATTCATGTGTTTTTCAAATTCATGCCATACTTCTTTATAAGATAGTTTTTTATTACATGGATTGTCTTGTAAGAATCTGAAGCCTCCGCTACAACTAGGGTCTCCGCAGACTTCCTGGTTGTTTTTTGACCAGTAGTAAGTTCCGCAACTACATTTTTTTCTTTCATAACCTTTATTTTTTAAGAATCTTGTTGCGTAGTATTCGTCAGGATTTTTGCTTGCTTCTTTTTTGAATTTTTTCTTTATTTCCTTATCCATTAAAGACGTGTTAAATTATTATATTTAAAATAGTTTTCGCCATTAATAAAATTTATAAAGGATTAATCACTACCAAGTAGTCATATGATTAATAGAGATGAACTTCAGAAAAATACGACGCCGGAAAGTGTAGATGATTATTTAGAAGACGTATACTTCATAAGAAGAAATCTACCGAATCTGGAAGGAACCGACGAAGAACTTCTTAAGTTAGAACAAGCTATAAAAGGCCTGGCAATAGAATACGTAGAAAGAGAAATGGTTGAAAAGACAGGCCAAATAGAACCAATCGTGATAACTAATGGATTTAACTATGAAAAACCACTGGAAGATTCGGTAAGAGGAGATTTCAGAAACGTTTATTCAATCCTGAATAGTTTCGAACACGTTAAAGATATTAAAAACCTGAAGAGTATCGTGGAAGCTAATTTTAATAACCTAGACGGTAAAAGTATAGATGACTACATTAATAATGCGCGAATAGTGGATTTGAACATAAAATACGATAATGCAGGATATGATACTGGAAGTATTACCAATCCGAGAATACCAAGCATTTCTAAAGAAGAATTCTTGAATAATAACTACGAAAGAACTCTTTACAACCTAAATAAAGAGTTGGAAAGGACAGAATAGCAAAATTTTTTTAAACTGTTACAACTTCCAAATTATTTATGAGTAGGAGAAGAGAGCTTAGAGCTGAAAAGAGGAAGAAGAGAAATACGCTAATTGCAGGACTGATTATGATCTTTTTAATGATTTTTAGCATAGTCGGATTCGCAACACAAGGAGGAATAGGAACTACAGGCGGCTTTGAATACGGAGAGTACTCATTCGAGGTTAGAAACGTAGAAGGTAATCAGATGTTATTCACAGAAGTGAATAATCAAGAAATTGGCTTTTACAGCGATCCAAATAACGCACAGAGCATTACTTTCGAAACTGAAGCCAGAGAACATCTTAGGGAAGCACAAACCGTATACGTAACTATAAGCCCTGACGAAGCAATAGGTATAGAAAGACAGATCTTACTAAGAGACTACGAACAATTTGCAAACAGAGACGTGATAAGGGCTTACACAGAAGAAGACCGATTCGATCCTTTACCTGTTATTACTTGTGAAGACGCAACCAGAGAAAGTCCTGTTTTATTAGTGGAAGACGACTTCGGGAACTTTACGAGTGGAATAACAAAAACCGATGATAACTGCTACAGAATCCAAGGAAGTGGTATGAACATAGTACTGGCAAGAGATTACTTGCTATATAACGATTTAGGTATT
>CAZAFP010000078.1:0-3685 GCA_964484835.1 uncultured Methanosarcinales archaeon | reverse complement strand
AACAAATTTTTTGAATAAAATCGCAAGTTATGCTAACCTTAAAAGTAGATTGGGAAAAGCGGAAGAAACTCTCACTAAAATCGCTGGTATTTTTAGCGCTGTTACAGATACTGCTAGTGGTGCTATGAAAGGTTTTAATGCTTATAGTAATATAACAGATGTTGGTAGCAAAGCTAAGAAACATACTGACAAGCTAAACACGACTGATTTAAATAAGAATAATAAAAGAGGCACCATTACTAAAAGGAGGAATAATTTTGAGAAATCAAGATATTGAACAAATACTTAATGCTGGTTTGGAAAAAGTCGCTTATGAAGAAGGTGTTAAAGAATACAACGAGTCTTTAACTAAAGTGGCAAGTGTTCATAATGTAGATCCTAAAGAGTTACATGATTTTTTAGAAACCAAGGGAGGTAGTTTGAATGGATGAAATAGAATATATCTTAAACAAAGGATTAGAAAAGGTAGCTGCTGCTGAATATGAAGATGCTTTAACTAAAGTGGCATCTGTTCATAATGTAGAGCCTAAAGAGTTGCATGACTTCTTAACTAAAGAAGCTGATATGGGTGATATAGCGAAAAAAGGACTCGACTTTTTAAAAGACAAAGCTGACCCAAAAGCTGTATTAGATAAGATACCTCAAGATAAAATTAAGGAAAAAGGGAAAGATTTTGTAAAAGATGTTTATGACAACTCAAAGACTAAAGATATGGTTAAAAACAAAGCAACTAAAGTTTTAGATAATTTTACAGGGGCTAACAAACAATCACTACTAGATAGACACGGTGGTAAAATTAGTGCTGGATTATTAGGCGCTGGGGCCGCAGCTTTAGGTTCTAAAGCGTTAAAAGGTAAAAACAACAAAGATAATAAACCTCGAGGGTATTACGCTGGGGGGTATCACTAATGCAAAAAGAAGCCTTTAACCCTTTTATGATAACCCAAGCTGTTGACGGAGCAAGACATGCTAAGGATGCATTAAAATGGAATACAAAGAGAAGGTTATTTATGGGTAAGAAGAAAGCTACTGATGGTGCCAAAGCCGTAGGTGATGGAGCTAAGAAAGCTGTTGATTTAGGAAAAAAAGTTTTTGGAAAAAAACCTGAGCCAGACCCTACTTTAATGGGTAAAGCAAAAAATCTCTTAAAAGATAACAAAACCCTAGCCGCTGGAGTAGCTGGAGCTGGATTAGCAGGCGCTGGATTAGCTGGGTATAACAAACTAAAAAATAGGAGGAATAAAGATATGAATTATACTGAAGATGAATTAAGAAAAACCGCTGCTGCTTATGGTGTTGATCCGTATGAGTTACATGAGTACTTACAAAAAGAGGCTAACCCTCTTAGTGGGATGGTTAACAAAGGAAAACAAATGTTAGGGATGGGCCAAGAACCAGACCCAACTAAGTTAGAAAAACTTAAAGCTATGATCCAAAACGCTCCTCAAAGAGCACAACAAATACCAGGACAAGTTCAAGAGGCATGGCAAGGAGCTAGCCCAATGCAAAGAGCAGGTGCTGGATTAGCAGGTGCTGGAACTTTAGCTGGTGCTGGATTAGGAGCTAAAAAATTACATGACAGAAGAAAAGAAAAGCAATCTGCTGCTGCTGAATATGAAGATGCTTTATCTAAGGTAGCTTCAGTTCACAATGTAGATGCTTATGAATTGCATGACTTTTTAACTAAAGAAGCCGGGCCTATTGATTATGTAAAAGGATTATTTGGTAAAGGACAAGGACCAGACCCAACAATGCTAGATAAAGCTAAAGGCGCGATCGGTAATGTAGCTGAGAGAGCACAACAAATACCAGGACAAGCACAAGATATGTGGCAAGGAGCTAGCAACTTACAAAGAGCTGGAGCTGGATTAGCAGGTGCTGGAGCTTTAGCAGGTGCTGGACTAGGAGCTAAGAAATTACACGATAAAAGAAAAGAAAAGCAAAAGACTGCTGCAGCTTATGGATTAGATGAAGATACTTTCGATTATCTAATGGAAGAAGGCTTAAATGCGCTAGGTTACTAAATCTAAAAAAGTCGAAGGGAAGCCTTCGACTTTTTTAACAATTAAACAAGGAGGATAACTTATGAACTATGAAGATGAACTACTCAAAACGGCTAATACCTATAATGTTGACCCGTATGAGTTGCATGAGTATTTAATGAAGGAAGCGGGGATAAAAGATATATTTACTAATACAGTAAAAGATTTAAGCCAACAATATGACCCAAGGAAACTCCCTGGAGGGATAGCGAAACATGTTAAAAACCTTAAAAGTGATCCTATCAAAAATTTACCATCTGCCGCTAAAGATGCTGCAAAAGTAGGGTTCATCGGAATACCAGGAACAATCCCTTTGATTGCTGGTTTTGAGACTTTGAAACAAACCGCAAAAGATCCCGATGTAAGAAAAACAGTCGGAAAAGGATTAAACAAAGCGAAAGACATAGGTAAAAACTTATCAAATAAAAATATGCCTAACTTAAAAGACAAAGGCAAACAAGGACTTGATTTCCTTAAAAATAAAATCACCAAAACAGGAGGTATAAATAGTATGTACGGATACGATAGATATAGACAACTAACTAAAGAAGCTAACGTAAATGCTTTAAGAGGTGGAGCTGTAGGAGCTGGACTTGGAGCTTTATCAGGTGCTGGCCGAGCAGCTATGAATATGCAAGCAGGAGGACAAATGGGGCAAATGGGGCAAATGGATAAGAAACAAATTCTTATGCAATTATTAAGAAGTGGAGCCTATCAAGGAATGCAAGGTGGAGCTTTAGGTGCTGGAGCAGGACATTTAATGGGTCAACAGGCACAACAGATGCAACAACAACCTCAACAACAAGAGCAAACTAAAGAAGCTGCTGCCGAACACTACATGGACGGCTTACAAAAGGTATCTGCTGCTACTGGTATTGATGCTGAAACATTACACCAAGGTATTGATTTGTTTGTTAAAGAAGCTCAAATCCACGATATTTTAGATAATTATGAAGAAGAAGAAGCAGAGACTATCCTTAAAGAAGCTGCTGCTAATGATCCAACTGTAGCTGGATTAGCTCAACAAGCTCAAGAAGATAGAGAGAATGATTTATTATCTAAAGTAGCTGGTTGGATTGATGGTTTATCTGATGATGAAGCTAAAGAATTATTAGCTGAGGTTGAATAGAAAGGAGGGGAGGTTATGTTTGGATCAGGAGACAACATAAAGAATATAGATAAAAATCTTGAAAGAGCAACTGGGGCTGTAAGTTCTACTGCTGAAAAAGTAGGGGAATTTTTTGATACATTAAACAAGTATAAAAAACCTGCCCTCATTGGTGGTGGTTTACTAGGTACAGGAGTTGCAGGAACTAAGATGTATCAGAATTTAAAAAGAGCCAAAAAGGAAGAAGCGAGAGATAGGCTCTATAGAAAAAGATTAAATGAATTAGAAAAAGAAGCCGCTCCTTTCGGATTAGAAGATGAAACAGTTGACAAAATTAAAAACACAGCTAAGGATATGGCTATCACAGGAGGAATAGGTTTAGCTGCTAAGACAGGGTTAGATGCTGTGAATAATTTAAAAAATAAGTCCATGAAAAAGCATCAACTTCGGAAAAATTGGGATAATTTTATTGCTAAATATCCTGAGTACGAAGGCGATGACCAAGCCTTTGAACATTTCCAAGTTATGCAAGATA
>CAZAFP010000077.1:0-3687 GCA_964484835.1 uncultured Methanosarcinales archaeon | reverse complement strand
TAAATTCCATAAGCTCTCTTCTATCTGCGTGTCCTGATATTTCTATTCTGTGAACGTCTAGTTTAAGATTTAGAACTTGATCTTTCTGGCCATCTCTGAAAACAATTTCTTTTTCTCCTCTTTGTATTCTTCTACCTAAGGTTCCCTCTCCTTGATAACAGCTAAAAACAAGGCTGTGCCTTTTATCTTCTCCTAGGGCTTTCAAATATTCAACACTAGGCCCTCCTACAAGCATACCGCTGGTTGCTAGGATTATACAACTGCCTTCTTCTTCTATTATTTTCTTCCTTTCTTGTTGGCTCCCTACTTGTTTAATCTTAGGGTTTAAGAAAGGATTATCGTCTTTATGGAATATTTGCTGTCTTACACTACTATTAAGATACTCTGGATAAGCAGTATGTATAGCTGTTATATCCCAAACCATACCATCGATATATATTGGTATGTCTTTCAAAGCTCCTTCTTTAACAAGCTTTTCCACCATAACTATTATTTCTTGACCTCTCCCTGTTCCCAAGGTAGGTATTAAAACTTTACCTCCTCTCTCGGCAGTTTCTATAACTATCTGTTCTAATATCTGGTCTTGCGTCTTCACAGGCTCTGTTAAATTTTCTTTGCCTCCGTAAGTACTTTCTATCATTAGAGTTTCTAAACGTGGGAATTGAGTCACGGCAGGGCTTAAAAGCCTTGTCTTGGCATATTTTATATCTCCTGTGTAAAGAATATTATGCAATCCATTACCTACGTGTATGTGAACCATAGCACTTCCCAAAGTGTGTCCTGCATTGTGTAAAGTAATCCTGACGTCTGGAGTTACATCAGTAACTTCTTCATAATCTAAAGTTATGGTGTGTTTAACCATCTCTTTAACCTCGTCTTGAGTGTATAACGCTTCTCTTCCTTCACTAGCATTTATTTTTATTATATCTAGCTGTATCAATGCCATTATATCTCTGGTTGGGGCTGTACAATAAACAGGTCCTCTATAGCCATACTTAAACAAATAAGGAAGAAGTCCTGTATGATCAGCGTGTGCGTGGCTTATTATAACTGCGTCTAATTCTTGTATATTAAGTTCAGGGGCTTCCAAGTAAGGATACGCATCGTCAACGCTAGAAACATCAACGCCACAGTCAATTAATACTCTGCTTTCAGGAGTTTGCAGTAATAAACAACTCCTACCTACTTGTCTACCTCCTCCTAAGTAACTGATTCTTATCCATTCTTGTTTTTTCTGTCTCAACCAGCCATTGTATATTCTCTGACCGGTTTTATGCAAGAACTTTCTACGATAGTCAGAATTCTGGTAAAGAACGCTTCTAATATTTTCTATAATGGGACTTCTTAACAAAGGAGATCTCTTAATAACAGGCACCCAATAAGTTTCTTGTTTTATTTTTTGAAGATTTTCTCCCTGTTTGCCAATTGCCAAACCTGGCTTGTCTGTTTCAAGTATAACCACGCTTCTTTGCGGGTCGAAGGTTAATTTATCTATTTCGACCTCGTCACCCAGTATCTTTTTTATTTTAGCTTCTGTTTCTTTCTCATCTAAACAAAGATCAGGGCTGGGTCTTAACTCAATTCTCTTCTTTATCTTACCAACGATAGACTTTACTAAGCCATTATCATTTTTAATAAAATCTTTATTCTTTGTATACAATACTATGTTCGCGCCTTCAAAGAAAGCTTCGCTAACTATGTCTGGCGGTAAGTGTTTTAATATTTCTTTTATTATATCATCAGGCATTTAGAATTTCACCTTAAAACTTATTCTTTCACAATTCTTTTTTTTCTTTTCTCGGTTTTCAAATGTTTAAAATTAACAAAATTTAATCAAATAAAAAAATAATTTCTTTTTTTTATTCTATTTTAATCCTAGGAAGGAATTTAGCATCTTCTTTCCTTATAACTAAAATATCTATTCCGTTTCCACTTGCGGAATCTCTCTTCAGACTTGCTCTTACAGCTCTCTCGGCCAATTTGGTCATTTCTTCTTCGTTTAAATCTTCTTTATAGTTATCTTCCATTAATGCCAAAGCATAAGGAGTTCCAGATCCTGTAGCTATAAAACCTTGTTCATCAGCCACATTTAGCAAAGAACCATCTAGGAATACTTCATACAGTGAAGGTCCTTTAGCATCCACACCGCCTAATAGGAAGTGTGTAAAACCAGGAACATATCTTCTTATATTGCCGTAAGTCATATTAGCTAATAAATTAGCTGCTTCCTTAACAGTTGATACACGATCATTTCTAATTTCTCTTATTTTAAGCTCGGCAGTAAGAATTTTTTTAGTAAGCTGCGTATCAGAAACACTACCTGAGGTAGTTATAGCCATAGTGTCATTTATGGTTTTTATCTTCTTAGCATTTCTCGACACTATTAAATTACCTGCTGTAGCTCTGTTATCAGCTCCTAGAACTATAAAATCTTTGCCTATCAACCCAACTGTTGTGGTTCCTGTCTTTCTGGTTTGTTCTTCGTTCATTTAGATTCCACCACTCTACACATACACTAAATATATACTATATTAGAGTATCTTTATAAAGAATGTATTTAACATAAGGAGAATCTTATTTTATTTATATATTTTTTCATAAAAACTTCTAAAAAATTATGAGTAAATTTTATAAATGAAGGCTTATTCCAACGACTTACCCGTGTTTACTACGTATAGTAGGAGGGAATAAAATATGGATAAGTTTGAAAATTTTAATGAAGCAATAGGAGAGTTGAAGAAAGGTCCTAAAAGGAATTTCTCGCAATCAGTTGATATGATTGTAACTCTAAGGGATTTGAATGTTAAAAATCCTGAAGAACAGGTAGATTTCTTTACAACACTTCCTAAGAATTTCAAAAAGAATAAGAAAATAGCTGCATTTGTAGGTACAGAACTACAAGAAAAAGCAGAAGAAGTGTGTGATTTGGTAATTCCTGAACAGGATTTCGAAAAGTATAAAGATAAAAAATTGGCCAAAAAAATTGCTAACGAATATGATTTTTTCATAGCTCAAGCAGATATAATGCCTAAAATAGCTACAGTATTCGGTAGGGTTTTAGGACCTAGGGGTAAAATGCCCAATCCAAAACTAGGAAGTATTTTATCAGGAAAATCTCCTGTCGAGCCGGTTTATAAAAAACTCCAACAAACAATAAGGGTTAGTGCTAAAAAAGCATTAAATATCCAAGTTAAGATAGGAGAGGAAGATATGAAAGAAGAAGATGTTCAAGCCAATTTTGAAAATATGCTTGAACAAATAATAAATCACCTTCCCAAGGGAAGAAGCAACATTAACAGAGCTTTTGTAAAGCTAACAATGACAAAGCCTGTCGAAATAAATATATGAGATGATCACAGTGGTAGAACAAAAAGCACATGTTTCGGATGAGAAAAAACAAATCGTGAGCGAATTTACTAAGTTGATAGACCAATATCCTGTAATCGCAGCGGTTGATGTAGAAAAACTTCCTGCTAAACAATTAATGACTATGAGGAAGAAACTAAAAGGCAAGGCTTTAGTCAGGATGAATAAGAAAAGACTTATGAATATAGCTTTGCAGAATTCAAAAAGAGAAGGAGTGACTGAACTATCGAATTACTTGAAAGGGATGTCTGCCTTATTATTCAGCAATAGCAATCCTTTTAGTTTATTCAAAGAGTTGAAAAAGAACAACAGTCCTGCTCC
>CAZAFP010000076.1:0-3701 GCA_964484835.1 uncultured Methanosarcinales archaeon | reverse complement strand
TCCTCTTTCAAAACACTAGGTGCAAAAGGACGAAACCACTCCCTATTCTTAACCTTGAAATTAAGATAATCTCTCATATCAGGATTTCTAGGATCTGCTAAGAAGCTTCTATTACCTAGCGCTCTTGGTCCGAACTCTGACCGGCCTTGATACCAAGCAATTATTTTTCCTTGACTTATTTCTTGAGCTATTCGCTTAGAATTATATTTTTCTCCTTTACGTTTCGTTTTGTATTCTCCTCCCAAGTACATTATTTCTGAATTTTTATATTCTTGCCTAGGAAGGTTTAGTAAATTCTGTGCTAAGTATAAAGCAGATCCTGCTGATAAACCATCGTCTCCACACGCAGGTGCTAAGAAAACATCTTGAAATTTTGTATTATTTTTTATTAAAGAATTCACGTTACAATTAAGAAAGCTTCCACCTGATAAACATAAGTTTTTCACTCCTTTTTTTTCTGCTAATAACCATAAATTATTAGCTTCTTCTAATAATACTTGTTCGAAAATGTGTTGTAAAGAAGCAGCTATTTTCATTGCCTTTTCAGAATCATTAGCAAAATATTTTTGATCCAAGTTAGGATTTTGTCCATCGCTGAAAGTCTTCCAATAATCTTCGTAAGAATAACCAGTCATGGATTCATGATCATACTCCTTTTTCTGATAATCAAATTTTTTATAATTTTTCCAGTTATTCAATGCTTCTTCAGAAGGTTTTGAATAAGAAGCAAGTCCCATGGTACTTCCTGCTTTAAATTCGCCAGGCCCCAGCCCTAAATAGTTAGTAAACCAGTAATACATATTACCAACTTGTACACTCGGAGAATGTGATATTTCTAACTCATTATATTTCCCAAAAGCAACTATAGAAGATGTGTGAGGTACATCGCCAGATGAGTCCACACTAAGACACACAGATTCGTTGAATTTACTAAGATAATAAGAATAAGCACAATGACTTAGTTGATGATGTATTTGAAAAGCAGGAATCTTCCTTTCATTAATTAAAGCAGTAAATTCATGAAAAGGATAATCTTGCAGTACAGAACTTATGGGTTTTTTTAATTCACCATTTTCGTAAAACTTGATAAAACCATGATTTATTTCTCTATAATATTGAGGATCATCTGAGAAAGCGACGTAATCAATATCCTCGAGGCCATAATTGAACTGTTTCAAAAAAGTTTTTATTAGAAATTCATCATTGCCAAAACCTTCTTTTTTAACCCTGGTTATTCTTTCTTTACTTAACGCTGCTTTTAATTTACCATCGACTACTAAAGCTAAAGATCCGTCATGATGCGATAATGAAATGCCAAGGATTACAGTCATGAAAGAAAAATAAATTCGAATTATATAAAAAACTTTTCTAAAAATAAATCATATTCCTATTTCATTAACGAATTTTTTGAAATTCTTGTACTTTTCTAAGAATACATAACCCTTGTCTGTTATTGAATAAAACTTCTTACCTTTAAGTTCGGATATTAAAAGTAAGTCATTACTTGTTAAGTGTTTAATATATTCTTTGAACATGGCAGGGGATAAGTTAGAAAGCTGAATTAAACGAGTAGGACCTATTTTATTGTTGTTTCTAATAACAGCATTTAAAATATCACTAATAACATCCAAACGTTCTCTTTTTTCAGTCATTTTGCAAACCTTTACTTATTTTTAAGAATACAAGAATTACAAGAATTGTTAAAGCATAAGTGTAAAGCCTCATTACTGGAAATGTATCAATCGTGTATTGAGCTATAAAATTTAATATCATAGCGAATAGTAGTAAGAGCATAGATAATAAGTAAAATTGTTTTAACAATTTTTTATCACTCACGTAGTTTTTGTAAGCTATTATACTGGCGATAGCATAAGCGATTATCTGAGAAGCATACATGAAAATAAAGCTTCCTGATAAGTAATCCGCTAAAGCTATTATAACTGCTAGCAAGTATATCATACTCACTTGTAAATTCAAAGGCTTAGAAGAATACTTCTTCGTTTCAAATTTTTTCCAAACCAAAGAATAAAGAAGGAAAAAACCAGGCAGTGTCATAAAGAATATCATCAAAAATAATAAAGCGTTGAAATCAGCTATCGTACCTGTGAAATCACCAGCGAATAACCTGTTCAGCATAACTAAGTACCTTAGGAAAAATGCTACTGCAAAGAATAAAAACGCATTCTTAACATAGCTTAAGCCTTTATAAGAGCTGAAATTAAACACGTCACTAAATCTTGAGAACATTATCAAACAAGGTATTATAATTAATAATGAATAAGCAGTTTCTAAAGCCAGAACGGATAAAAAGCCAGTTAACATAAGAATAAGTAATGCATTATTGTTTATAAATATATATGGAGGAATCCTCTATATTATTTATTAATGTAGTTTATAAATATAATAAATAATAACAATGTAGGTGATAAAAAATGGAAACTATAATTTTCCCCTTGATAATAGGAATACTGCTATTTATAGGATTGGCAGCATTTGCTTTTTGGATATGGGCATTGATAGACTGTATAAGTTCAGATGTTAAAACAGAACAAAAGCTTTTATGGGTAATAATAATAGTATTATTGAATATTATAGGAGCAATACTCTACTTCTTATTTTCTAACAAAGAAGGTTTTAAGATAGAAACAAAAAATAAGAAAGGGAAAAAATTAACTAGGAGTAGTGAAGATTCAATGTTCTTCGGAGTATGCGGGGGTATTGCTAAATATTTTAATGTGGATTCTGCAGTTGTGAGAATAGCTTGGGTTTTAATGACTTTTTTAATATCAGGCTTCGGATTGTTTCTTTACATAATAGCAGCGATAGTAATGCCGTTGGATAAGAAAAAGAAAGAGAGTAAGAAAGAGACTAAGTTTTACCTAACACTATTCATAGTATTGTTTGTTATAATAAGTGTTGTTTTAAGCGGCATTATAGCTTCTTTTGTTTTATACAGCAGTGTTAAAGAGATTACTGTTGAAGAAATAAGAGAAGATGCTTTTGAAAAAGAAATAAGAGCGTTAATATTAGAAAGTAATGAATATAACGAGTATTTAGGAAGTGATTTAACATTAGTTAATAAACAAAGAGCTCCTGAAGATTACTGTGAACAAAAAGAAAACAATGTTAGAATAAGCATATTCGGAGAGGGATGTACAAAGTATATGCATTCTTTCGAGGTTGACCATCCAGAAATACAAGCTTTCGAAGTGGAAACCATAGTTGTGAGAGGTAAAATAGTAAATACAACATACACAGAACTACCAACGTATGAATTCCATAACTGCACGGAAGAACAAAGAAACGTGGAAGTATGTACTATGATATACGCACCTGTGTGCGGTTATTACGAAGAAGGAAGAGAAACTTTTAGTAATGATTGCGTAGCATGTGCAAATCCTGAAGTTATTAAATGGAGAAGTGGCGAGTGTTAAGATTTTTTCTTTTTCTTAACTTTTTTCTTTTTTGGTTTTTTACTTTCCATGAACTGTTTGAAGAAAGTGAACTCGCTAAGGATATTAGGAATACTCCACATCATAGCAATAAAACCAATTAGGAATAAGTAAGTTCTATAACTGGATTCGGACTCGTTAAGGAACGGCTGTCCTGTGATTGAAAAGTAAATAATACTAATACCTGCGTATAATAACATGAAAGCTAAGAATTTCTCAAGTAACTCACGAGGCTCGTAAATAATCCTC
>CAZAFP010000075.1:0-3762 GCA_964484835.1 uncultured Methanosarcinales archaeon | reverse complement strand
ATAATATATATGATGAAGAAAACAAGTTTTTTGTTTCAAATGAAAAAACATTAAATTATTATGTTTAAAAGCTTGTTTTGTTTGTTTTTTATTTATTTTATTTTCCATGAGAAACGAAGGGGTGTGTATTGTATGTTTTAATGTATTATTTTACAAAACATTATATTATATTATAGATAAAAAATTATATAAGTTCCATAAGAAGAATATTTATAAAACCCAAGTTTCTACTGGAAAATATGGCGACTAAAAACCTAAACACTTTCTTTGAAAAATACTTAGTAAGAGACAGCATATTCGAAAACAAAAAAGTTCTACAAAGCACTTATATTCCAGAGGAAATAAACCACAGGGACGAACAAATAAATCACATGGCTCAAATACTAGCTCCTTCATTAAGAAATGACAAACCAAGTAACTTATTTGTCTACGGAAAAACAGGAACTGGAAAAACACTAGTCTCTAAATACATGGCTGACCAAATGGAAAACATAGCTAAAGAAAGAGACCTACCACTAAAAATATTCTACCTCAACTGCAAACTAAAAAAAATAGCAGATACAGAATACAGATTAATAGCAGAACTAGCAAGATTCTTCGGAAAAGCAGTCCCACCAACAGGATTACCCACTGATGAAGTATACAATATATTCTTTAAAGCATTAGACTCAGAAGAAAAAATAATAATATTAATACTCGACGAAGTAGACCAACTAGTAAAAAAAGCAGGAGACGAAATAATATATAATCTAACAAGGGTAAACTCAGAACTTAAAAAATCACAACTTTCAATAATAGGAATAAGCAACGATTTAATGTTCGCAAACAACCTCGACCCAAGGGTTAAAAGTTCTTTATCAGAAGAAGAAATAGTATTCCCACCATACAATGCCAGCCAGATTCAAAACATATTAAGAAACAGATCTAATATAGCTTTCAAACCAGACATTTTAGAAGAAGGAGTTATACAAAAATGCGCGGCGTACGCCGCTAGAGAACACGGCGATGCGAGAAGAGCTTTAGAATTATTAAGAGTGGCAGGGGAATTAACAGAAAGAAGAGATGAAAACAAAGTAACAATAAATGACATTGACGAAGCAGAAGACAAAATAGAACGCGACCGCTTAATAGACATGGTCAAAACACATCCTAAACAGTTCCAAGCCACACTATACCCTATACTGAGTATGGGTCAGGAAAACAACAAACAAATATTCACAGGAGACATATACGAATTTTACAAAAAGATTTGTGATAATATAGGATTAAGACCTTTAACTCAGAGAAGAGTAAGTGATATAATTGCTGAATTGGATATGTTAGGAATTATAAATGCCAGGGTTATAAGCAAAGGAAGATTTGGCAGGACGAGGGAGATTAATATTTCTTTATCCCATAATGTCCAGCTGAAGATTTTAAAAATATTAGAAGAAGAATTAGACATAATATCCAGCCAGAAAGCAAACAAATTATATTAAAATGACCTCTGAAAGTATATATAATGATTTAATGCAGAAAGGGGTTCTTGTCAGTCCGGAATTAATGGAAAAAAATTATGACGAGGATCTTATTAAAAATATTTATGCTTTCTTCGGTAATGACTTGGATGTTTTAGACGAAGAAATTGTTAAGAATTATTTAAAAAAACAAGAATTGGAAGAGAAAAATAAAGTAAAAATAGTCAAAGACTATATTAAAGAACCTTCTAAGTGGGAATACAAAGATTTCGTAAGCACATTCAATAATAGATTTAAAAAAATAAGTGGCATGTTAAAAAACAGACATGAATTAGCAGGTGTTATAAGCCTTTCAAGATTAAAAGACACTCCTAATAATCAAAAAGTCGTAATTATGGGTATGGTCTTGAATAAAGATTTCACTAAGAATAATAATTTAATTCTGGAATTAGAAGATCCCACAGGAAAATCCACGGTAATCATGAGAAAAGAAGGGGATAAAGACCTTTATGAAAAAGCCAAAGATATAGTCTTGGATGAAGTTATAGGTGTTAGTGGTGTATGGCTAGGAAGTGCTGTTTTTGCAAACGAATTTTACTATCCTGACGTTCCTTTAAGTAAAGAATTGAAGAAACAGAAAGAAGAAGAATACGTCGTATTCATGGGAGACACTCATTTCGGAAGTAAAGTATTCATGGAAGAAGAGTTTAAAAAATTCATAAAGTGGATAAATTGTGAATTAGGTAATGATAAACAAAAAGAAGTAGCCAGCAAAGTCAAATATATAGTCATGACAGGTGATATAATAGAAGGAGCGGGGACTTACCCAGGTCAAGAAAACGATTTGAAATATTACAATGTGGAAAGGCAATATGAAGAAGCTGCTTATTGGCTGAAGAAAATACCAAGTCATATACAAATAATTTCAACAACAGGAAATCACGACGTTGGAAGACTATCTGAGCCTCAAGAAAAACCTTATTATGAAGCGGCCAAATCTTTATACAACATCCCTAATCTTAAACTAGTCAGCAATCCAGGAGTTGTTAATATAGGAGCAAAAAACGGATTTCCAGGATTCAACATAACTTTATATCACGGTGGTAGCTTGATTTATTACAGCGAGAACATACCTAGTGTTAGAGCAAGCGGTGGTCAGAAAAGAGTTGATTTAATACTCAAATTTTATTTACAAAGAAGACACCTCGCACCCACACACGGAAGCACTCTTATAATTCCTGATTCTGAAGAAGATTACTTGGTACTGGATGAAGTGCCTGATTTTCTAGCAACAGGTCATATACATAGAGCTTCAATGTCGAATTATAGAAACGTAACTTTGCTAAATACGTCTTGCTGGACTGAGACAACAGAAGATCAGATAAAAAGAGGTTTGGAGCCACAACCAGCAAGGATTTTAATAGCTAATCTTAAAACAAGAGAAGTCAAGTCAATGAATTTCTTAACAAAAGACAGAAAAGAAGAAGAAAAGAAAAAAGTCGAGAGGGTTAAAGAATGACTAAAGCCACACCAGAAACTCAAAAGTATTTCGAATCTTTAAAAAAAGACTCTTTAGAACTTTACAACTTAGCAACCAAAGCCAGAGAGAAAGGCTTTGACCCTAAAGAATATGTAGAGATAAAACTAGCTGAGAACTTAGCAGAAAGAGTAGTAGGTCTTATAAGCGCAGTAACTCCTCAGTTGGCAGAGTCAGGAGCGATTGATCGTATTATAGAATTAGAAAAAGAATACGCCCCTCTCGATTGGAGAGTCGCACTTAGCATTGCTTACGAAGTCAGTCAAGAAAAATTTTGTAAGTTCGAAGACAAAAAAGAAGCGATGGAAGTCGGTATAAGAACAGGATTCGCATATATAACCCTCGGGGTTGTAAGTGCTCCACTTGAGGGTTTTACTAATTTAGAAATTAAAAAAACAAAGGATGGTAAAGACTATTTCTGTCTTAACTACGCAGGCCCAGTAAGAGCCGCAGGGGGTACAGGCGCGGCTGTAAGTGTTTTAATAGCTGATTATGTCCGTAAAAAAAATGGTTATGCTGAGTACGACCCCACGGAGAAAGAGATAAAGAGATGTGCTGCGGAGTTAGAAGATTATCACGAATACATAGCCAACCTTCAATACTTCCCATCTCACGAAGAATCCGAATTTTTAATGAAGAACGTACCTGTTGAGATATCAGGAGATCCAAGCGAGAAATACGAAGTTAGCAGTGCATTATTGAAAGACTTACCGCGTATACCAACTAATCGTTTAAGAAGTGGTTATTGTTTAATCCACAGTTCTTGCA
>CAZAFP010000074.1:0-3814 GCA_964484835.1 uncultured Methanosarcinales archaeon | reverse complement strand
ATACTAGATTTTAGTAGTGTGGAATTAGGGAAATATTATGAGGATATTAATTATTGAAGATGTAAGTAGAATGAACTTCCTCCATCATCATGTTCCAGAATTACGTATTTCCCTCCACATGCATCAGTATGTACGGCAGAAACATATCCATCAGTAATAGCATAAATTGGGGCTCCTGTTCCTCGTTTATTATAATGTCCTGCACGTCTTGTCATGCCGTAACAATTTATTTGTTCACCATAGTATTGTTGTCCTGTTTGAACACCATGTGTTTGACTTTGTAAATCTAATGCACGATGTCCAGAATGGTATGAACCAGTAAGTACTCCTCCAGCTAGAGGTTCGTGGTATTCTCCCGAAGATACACGATTATACAATCCTCCTCCACTGAATAATCCTTGGCTTAAAGGATTGATATTTCCTCCACTAGAGTTATACACTTCTAAATGTAAGTGTGAACCTATCGTGAATCCTGTATAACCCTGCGTCCCTATAATATCTCCTTCTGATACTGGACGATCTACAGGTATATCTCCTCTTTGATACATTTTTTGTACCATGGCTGAAATTTGAGCAGTTACTTGCTGTTGTTGTTCTTCAACTTCAGTTAATTCTCTTTCTTGTTGTTCTTTTTTTTCTTTAGATTGAGCAAGTAGATGGGTATGTTCTGCTCTTTGGCTTTCTAGCCTTTCTTCTTCTTCATTGAGCTCTTCTTTGGTATCTTCAATATCCATCCTAGTCTCTTCTAAGTCTAATTGGCTTCTCTCAAGTTGATCCCTTTCATTATCAAGTTCTGCGTTTTGTTCTACCATCTCTTGTAATAATTCTCTATCATTTTTTCTAGCTTCATTGAGGTATTTCAGTTTCCTAAATAATTCATCAGCGTCTTCAGCTTGTAAAAAAATTTCTAAGGGGTTAAGGAAAGAATATTTATATGATATTGAGACTCTCTCTGAGATTGAGTCCTGTAAATGTCCTGTTTCTTGTGATAATGTAGTTATTCTGTTCCTAATATCATCTATTTCTCTTCTTAATATCCTGATTTGAACATTTTTTGCTTCTAATTGGGTCTCTATTCTGGTTATCTCATTCTCAGTCCTTTCTATCTCTATCTCTAGTTGTCGTACTTGTTCACTAAGAGACATTTGCCTTCGTTCTTCTTGAGAAATGCTCCTTGATAATTGTTTAGACCTTTCTTGTAATTCTTTCTGTTGATCTTGCAGATTTTCATAGCACTCATTTAAAGTTTGGTCATCAGGGCATATATCATCTATTGAATTTGCTTCAGTTGAGAATAGGGTTGAGAATAAAAAAACACCAATTAGGGATATTGTCAGGATTTTGTAAAAATGTGTTGTCATCTAAATTATTTTTTCTTTAAATTTAGATTCTTTATCAAACTGATAGTGCTGGCAATATATCCAACTATTAGTCCAAAACCTACATTAATGCCTAAAAATGAAAGTATGAAGTGAGCGTTTGGATAGGTTGCAAAATCTAAATTAAAATCTCTGAATGTTTGTTGTATCAACGCATAAAGGTCTGAATCTTGGTTGTAATGTAGGAATATGAACCAAGGTGTTAGTATTAATACAACAGAAAGAAGTCCTCCAAGCGCTCCATAAAGCATACCTTCAATTTTGAAAGGCCATTTGATATAGCTGTCCTCTCCACCAACTACATGCATTATATCTATTTCTTTTTGATGTAGAGTCACATTGAACCCGACGGTTATAGCTACGACGGTGAACGCTATTAGTAACAGTATTGGGATGATAACCATAGTGGCGTAATTTACACCAACTGACGCACTTTTCATTATGTCTATCACATCTTCAAAGTATAGGATTTCATCTATGTAAGGGTTCTCTTCTTTTTCTTCTGCAACATCTTCTATTACTTTGGTGAGGTCTTCAGCACTTTCTGCTCTTATGTTAATACTAGGAGGTAGCACATTTGCGGTTATTGTTTCTATCAGCTCTTCATCGTCTTGAAAATCTTGTTTATATAGTTCAAAGGCATCTTCTTGGGAAACGTATTCTATGTTTTCTATATAATCTAATTCATCTATTTCATCTTTAAAATCTAAGATTTCTTCTTCCGGTGTTTCTTGATCGAAGAATACCATTACTTGAGCCTTTGTTTCATAAAACTTAACAGCTTCTCTAGCTACTAATGAGGTTATTATGAAGAGGGAAGATATTATAAAAACTATTGTAATAACAAAGATTGTCGAAAAAGACAAAAACTTATTCCTCTTTATTCCTTTTTTTGTAGCTCTAAGAGTATTTCTAACTCCCATTTTCTTCATCTTCTTCCAAATTATTTAATTCTTGAATTTTATTTGTAATTTCTTCCAAATCATTTTCATTAAGACCTTTCTTTTTTAGTTGGCTTTCTGTTAGATCTAGTAATTTCTCCAGCTCATCTATCTCATTATACAACAATTTCTCTTCCAGTTCTTTAGGCAATTCTAACATTTCTATTTCTGTTTTTTCTTTCTCTTTTTTCTTTTTTGAACTAGTCCTTGTTTTTTTTGTTCTATTTTCTTTCTTATCTTCATCCTGTTTTTTGGTTTTATCCCCTCCAGCCTTTTTCTTATCACCCTTCTTTGTTGTTTCTTTTCCTCCGCCCTTTTTGTTTTTTTTATAGTTGTATCCACCTATTCTATCTGAAACAACCTTACCTTCTTCTAAGGTTATGACTCTAGTATCTAGATTATTAACGATTGTCTCATCATGAGTTATTACTAATACAGTAGTATCAGTCTCGTTAATATTTTTTAAAATATCTAAAATTTCTCCAGTACTTTTTGGATCCAAGTTACCTGTTGGTTCGTCTGCTATCAAAACTTTTGGTTCACTAGCCAAAGCTCTAGCTATGGCGATCTTTTGTTTTTCGCCTCCTGATAAGCAGAGAGGTGATAGTTTTGCTCTCTCCTTTAAATCTACCAAATCTAGAAGGTATTCTGCGATTTCTTTAATTTCTCTAGGATGCTTGTTTATTATTTCTAAAGCAAACTCAATATTCTCCTGTGCAGTTCTGGATTCAATAAGTTTGAGGTCTTGAAAACTCACACCAATTTGTTGTCTGTATTCTGGTAGAAATTTCTTTGGTAAATTAACTACATCAATATCATCAAACATGATTTGCCCGTGATTTGGTTTTTCTTCTCTGATTAAAAGTCTGACTAGGGTTGATTTACCAGCTCCCGAAGGTCCTGTAATAAAAGTGAACTCACTATCTTCTATACTTAGATTAATATCATCTAAGGCTATTATGCTGTTTAAGTATGTTTTGTTTAATTCTTTAAAATCAATCATATAAACATATTACTAAATTTTAAGTTGTGCATCAAGAAAATCATCCAAATTTCCATCAAGTACATCGTCGGGGTTACTTTTTTCTACATTTGTTCTTAGATCTTTTACCATTTTGTATGGGTGTAGTACATAGTTTCGAATTTGTGTACCCCAACCTGGGATTTGATGCTCTCCTTTGAGTTCATTAATCTCTTTTTCTTTCTCTTCTTCCTGTTTCAGTAATAGTTTTGATTTTAAAATATCTGTTGCTATCTTTCGATTCTGTGATTGGTCTCTTCCTTCGGAACAATGCACAGTTATACCCGTTGGAATGTGTTTAAGTGTTACAGCAGAAGAAGTTTTGTTTACATGTTGTCCTCCTGGTCCACTTGATCTTGTTGCTTTGAATTCGATGTCTTTTTCTGGAATTTCTATGTCACTATTAACCCCTTTTATCGTTGGAATAACTTCTACTTTTGCGAAAGAAGTTTGTCTTAAATTTTGAGAATTAA
>CAZAFP010000073.1:0-3856 GCA_964484835.1 uncultured Methanosarcinales archaeon | reverse complement strand
GGTATTAAAAAAAGCCCTGCTAAATAACTAACGAAAACTGCTAAAAATGCAATTTTAGTATTACCTTTGAACAATTCTGTGAATGCTATAGTTCCTACTGCCACAGGCATTATAGCGTAAACAAGCAAAGCGTTTTGAAACTCTGGGCTTATGAACATTTTTGTCATAATGATATAGAAAATTGTAACGAACACATAATTAAGAATAAAAAGACTTAGTATTTCTTCATAGTCTTTCTTGTAAAGCTTGTCGAAATTAATATCTTTAAGACTTATGGTAAGTAGAATAATTAAACAAGGCATCAGGAGTTTTTCAATACCTTCTAGAGCTGGAAGTGCTATTCCTGCCAGCAAAGCTAGTATAAGAACGTACTTAGAGTCGAAAATGAACTTTCCAAAAAACATCTTGTTTTGTTCGAAACCCTGTCTTAATAAAAAGTTTATCTTTTTTCTAATTAAAAAAAATTAAATTAAGAAAGAAAATTATTCTTTCTTCTCTTCAGACTTTTCTTCTTTGGCTTTCTCGGAAGATTCTTCTTTTGGCTCTTCAAATAAAGGTGTTTTACCTTCTTTTACGACTTTAACATTAATTTGAGAAGTATTTTCATTAATGGTATTTGAGGCCACGGTTCTCCTTACTTTTCTTCCTTTTCTATTTTTTCTAAGGCCTACGCCTCCTGTTATAAGAACTCTTTTTCTACTTAATCCTTGGACGTCTTTTCTCATAGGAAAGCCTATCTTGTCGCTTCCTCCTGTTATTTCAAACTCGTATCCTGGCAAGTCAAAGGTTTCTCCTTTAACTTTATCGCCTATTCTCTTACCTGAAAATACTTTAGCACTGGCATCTTTCAATTCTTTTTGTATTGTTTTCTTCTTTTTAGGATGTCCTATATTTAATTTAAATTCCATTTTTCAGTTTTCCTCCCGAGATTTCCTATTTTTTTTATAGGTCTCAGTAATAGTTCTGGATTAAGTCTTATTTTATAAATTTATAGGAAATATTTTTATACTCTTGTTTTTACGATTCTATCTACAATGGCTTATGAATCTATTTTTAAAAAGTATGATATTAGGGGAATTTATGACGAAGAACTAGACGAAAATTTTGCTTATAAATTAGGCAGGGCTTTGGTAAGATTTTTAGGTGTTAAAGAAGTTGCCATAGCCAGGGATGGAAGGGAAAGCAGTCCTTCTTTATTCGCGGAGTTTTCAAAAGGAGTGCTTGATGAATCTGCTAAAGTGATTGATCTTGGTATTATAAGTACTCCTGCGGCTTATTACAGTTTCTGGAAAGGAGAATACAAAGCGGGTGTTGTAGTGACGGCAAGTCATAACCCTGGAGAGTATAATGGTTTTAAAATAGTGAGGGAGAATGTTTCTCCTGTTCATTTAGAAAATGGTTTTGAAGAATTGATGAAATTAGTAAATCAGGAATTCGATGAAGGTTCTTCAAAAGGTATTGTAGAGAGTAGAAGCTATATGGAAGAATACAAAAATTATCTCAGCACTTTATTAAGCGATACTAAAAGAGATGCTGTTTTTGTTTTTGACCAAAGCAACGGAAGTGGCTGGGTCGAATCCGAGTTTTTAAAAGAACTTTATAATAACGTAACTATATTAAATGGCGACGTTGATGGAAGCTTCCCAGGTCATAAGCCAGATCCTTTACCAGAGGTTAGCAGGGAAGCTTTAGTAAAGAACGTTCTAGAAAAAAAAGCCCGATTTGGTGTTATAGTAGATGGAGATGCTGATAGGGCTATATTTGTAGATGAGAAAGGCTGTTTCGTAAGACCTGAGTCTCTTTTAAGCGTCATTTTAGAAGATAATGCTGAAAAAATATTGTATGATGTACGTGTAAGTCACGCTTTAAAAGACACTGCTGAAAGTAAAGGTTTAGAGACTAAGATGATTCCTTGTGGGCGTACAGTTTTCTTGGATCATATGGTTTCTGAAAATGCCACATATGGAGTTGAGGGTAGTGGTCATTATTTCTTTAAAGAGTTTAATGGCTTGGATAGCGCTATAATAGCTGTTATAAAACTTTTAAACAAGCTTTCAGAGACTGACATTCCTCTTTCGGAGTTAGTAAAGAATAACTCTAAAGGAGTTCATAGTGGCGAGATAAATTTCAGAGTGGATGATCGTGAAAAGGCTTTGGATAAGATAAAAAATTCTTTTAATCCTAACAATACTAGCGAATTAGACGGCTTGTCCATGTTTTTTGATAATGCTTGGTTTAACATAAGGAAAAGCAATACCGAGCCATTAATAAGGTTGAATGCCGAAGCTAAGGATAAAAATGATTTAGACGAGCTAGTTGGAAAAATAAAGCAGTTAGTTACTTAACTTTTTATTCGTTAATTTTATAAATGAAAGTTCATTCCTTGGAAGGAGAGAGAAGGAAAGACGGATAAGAGCTTAATTTCTTCTAAGAGGATGAATAAAATGCCTAAGAAGCTCAAAGGATTAATGCCAAGCTTGAAAGAAAAGAAAAGATATTTGAGGATAAAAATACATTCTGAAGGTTTAAACCAAAAGAATCCTATGAACAATATAATATTTGAATTAAAAAAAATATTGGGTGTGTTTGATTCAGCAATGGCTGGCTTGACACCGGTAAAAACGGATTTTAAGAATAAAGAAGTAATCTTGAGAACATCTGCGAAGTCCTTAGATAGAGTCAGGGCGGCGTTATTATTCATAACAAATTTAGGAACAGACAAAGTAATATTACAAACCGTGAAAACAAGCGGCACATTAAAAGCAGTAGGAAGGTGAAAAAAATATGGAACCAGTACAACATCAAATGATGGGATATGACAGGGCTATAACAATGTTCAGTCCTGATGGGAGATTACTACAAGTAGAGTATGCAAAGAGAACAGTAAGATTAGGAAATACAGCTATAGGCATAACTGGTAAAGAAGGAGTTGTCTTAGTAACTGATAAAAGGATAGTTGATAGCTTGGTAGTTCCTGAAACTATAGAAAAAATATTCAAAATAGACGATCACATGATGGCTACAGCCGCGGGTATATTAAGTGATGCGCGTGTTTTATTTGAAAGAGCTCAATTAAAAGCTCAGCAGCACCGCGTAGAATACGATGCTCCTATGGATATACTTGCAGTTGTTAAAGACGCTTGTAACTTAAAGCAACTATGCACTCAAAGTGGAGGATTAAGGCCTTTTGGTGTTTCCACACTTATAGCGGGTGTTGATGAGAAGGGACCTGCTCTTTTCGAGACAGACCCTACAGGTATTTATTATCAGTATAAAGCTAAAATTATAGGAGAGGGAGAATCTGAAGGTGAAGAGTTATTACATAAAGAATACAAAGAGGATTTGACCTTAAATGAAAGTTTGAAATTAGCAATTAAGATATTGAAAAAAATATTAGGTGAAGATTTCAAAGCAGAAAGACTTGATGCAGCCGTTATGAAAAAAGACGCTGGTGTTATGGAAAAGCTAAATAATGGGGATATAAAGAAGTTAGTGTAAATATGAGAAAACAAATCTATGATAAGGAAAAAGTAAGTTTCAACCTAGTAAGGTATGAAAAGCACGGTAAAAAGTTCGAGTTAGTTGTCGAGCCTGACTTAGCCATAGATTATAGGACTAAATCAAAAGATGACGTTGAAGAATTGAACGATGTTTTAAGAGCTCATCAAGTTTTTAGCGATGCTAAAAAAGGCGTTGCTGCTTCTGAAGAAGATTTAGAATTAGTTTTCAAAACCACTGATTTCTTGAAAGTTGCGCAGACTATGATGGAAGAAGGTGAGATTCAATTAACGACTGAATATAGAGACGGTTTAAGAGAAGAAAAGATGAAGCAACTCATAAACATGTTGCACAGGAG
>CAZAFP010000072.1:0-3943 GCA_964484835.1 uncultured Methanosarcinales archaeon | reverse complement strand
TTAGATTCTAAACAAGACATTGAAGATTTCGGAGTTGAAAAATTCAACGATGCTTGCAGGGCTAGTGTTTTAAGATATGCTACTGAGTGGGAGAAGACAATCACTCGTGTCGGTCGATGGGTTGACATGAAAAATGATTACAAAACCATGGATCCTCAGTTTATGGAAAGTGTGTGGTGGGTTTTCTCTGAGTTGTGGAATAAAGATTTGATTTATGAAGGTAAGAAGCCTATGCATATCTGTCCTAGGTGTGTGACTCCTCTTTCGAATTTTGAAGTTACTCAGGGCTATGAAGATATTACTAGTTTGGCAGTCACTGTCAAATTCAGATTAAACCAAAAATTAAAAGGTAAAAACGTTAGTTTATTAGCTTGGACTACTACTCCTTGGACCCTTCCTGGTAACGTATTACTCGGTATTGGTAAAAACATAGACTATGTCTTAGTAGAATACGAAGGAGAATATTTGGTATTGGCTGAGGAGAGATTGGAAATATTAGATGATGCTGTTGTTTTAGAAAAATTATCTTCTTCTGATTTATTAGGTAAGACTTACGAGCCTTTATTTCCTTATTTCAGTGATAACGAGAATAGTTTCAGAGTCGTAGAGGCTGATTTTGTAACCACTGAAGATGGTGCGGGTATAGTTCACTTAGCTCCTGCCTTTGGAGAGGATGATTATAACGTTGGAGTTAGAGAAAAGACTGGTTGGATTCAACACGTAACTATGGAAGGTCGTTTTACTGACGAAGTTAGTGACTTCAAAGGCTTGGAGGTTAAGCCTAAACGTAATCCTATAGAGACTGATATTGAAATAATAAAGTGGTTGAAAGAACATAATAAGTTAGTCAAGAAAGAAAAGTATAGGCATAGTTATCCTCATTGTTGGAGGTGTGACACTCCTTTACTTAACTATTCCAGTAATTCTTGGTTTGTCAAGGTTACTAGTTTTAAAGATCAGTTGTTAAAAAATAATCAAAGTATTAATTGGATTCCTAAGCACATAAAAGATGGTCGTTTTGGTAAGTGGCTGGAAGGTGCTAAGGATTGGAGTATAAGCAGGAATCGTTTCTGGGGTGCTCCTCTGCCTATTTGGAAATCTGAAGATGGTGATGTTATCTGTGTTGGCAGCAAAGAAGAGTTGGAATCTTTAAGTGGTAAGAAAATAGATGATTTGCATAAGCATGTAGTTGACGACATCATAATTAAGAAAGATGGTAAAGAGTACAAGAGGATAGAGGAAGTATTGGATTGTTGGTTTGAGAGTGGGAGTATGCCTTATGCTCACATGCATTATCCTTTCGAGAATAAAGAATACTTAGAAAGTTCTTTCCCTGGTGGTTTCATAGCCGAGGGTCAGGATCAGACTAGGGGTTGGTTTTATACGTTGCACGTATTGGCTACTGCTTTAACATTAAAACCTAGTTCTTTGCCTGTTGAGAATGTTCCTGCTGTTAAGAACATAGTTGTCAATGGTATAGTATTAGCGGAAGATGGTAAGAAGATGAGTAAAAAGCTTAAGAACTATCCGGATCCTAATGAATTATTAGAAAAGTACGGTGCGGATGCTATGCGTTATTATTTATTCTCCAGCCCAGTCATGCATGCTCAGACTCTTAATTTTTCAGAAGCTGGTGTTAGGGAGATGTATAATAAAGTTATAAACACGACCAGTAACGTTCTCAGTTTTTACAAAATGTTTGGTAAAGACTCTGATAAAGAATCAGGTAATGTTCTTGATAAATGGATACTTTCCAGGTTGCATTCTACTCGTGACTTAATAACGGATAACTTAGACGAGTACTTGATTTCTCAAGCAAGTCATCCAATACTTGATTTCGTGAGTGATTTAAGCCAGTGGTACCTCCGTAGGAGCAGGGATCGTTTCAAAGAAGGTGATGAAGAAGCTAGTGCTACTTTAAAGACGGTATTATCCGAATTAAGTAAATTAATTGCTCCTTTCACTCCGTTCTTAGCAGAGCAGATATGGCAGGAATTAAACTATAATGGTTCTGTGCATCTTCAGGATTGGCCAGAAATGGATTATAAAGACGAATCTGTAGAGGAGGATATGGTTTATTTAAGAGAAGCTGTTCGTCTTGGTTTAGATGCTAGGGAAAAAGCCAAGATACCTATAAGGCAAGTGGTTAAAGAAATATATTTTAAAGGCGAAACTTTAGACGAGGGTTATTTAGATTTATTAAAAGATGAATTAAATGCTAAGTTTGTTAGTGTTGAAAAATCTGATGAGCTAAGCGTTAACATCGACACTAACTTAACTCCTGATTTAATAAGAGAGGGTATGGCTAGGGATTTAGTCAGGAAGATTAACAAGATTAGAAAAGATAAGCACTTAACTGTTAAAGACTATGTTGATATAGGTTTCTTAACCGATGATAAAGAAGTCGTGAAGGCTATAGAAGAACATTCTAGCTATATAAAAGAGGGTGTTCAGGCAAAGTCTTTAGAGCATAAGAATTATGGAGAATTAAACGAGATTAAAGTAATGGGTAAACTCGTGGGTATAAGTCTTAACTTATGAGTATTTCTTTAACTAACTCATAAACCTCTGGATAACTAGAGGGATTTAGCAAATCTGAGTGTAGCATTCTTTCTTCGCAACTACCTTCTACTTCGTAATTATCTGCGTAGCTTAAAGGCACGTTTCTTGCAAGTACTATGCCGTCTCCTTCTCCTTCTCTCATTTCACATCCTCTTCCTGTAATTGTATAATAAGCTGTATTTTTGGGTTCGTAATTAGGATCGTTAAGTCCTCTTAAGAAAGTACTGTTTATTCTCATATCTCTACATTCCTTATTATCTCCAATTAAACTACACGCATTATATATCCTATTAGTAATGCCTTCATTAGGCGTTCCTATCATTATTAAATTATCAACGTTTTCTTCTCCGAATATTTGCAAGTACCTCCTGCTTACAAGTCCGCCCATTGAATGAGACACTATATCTACAGAATCGCTGTTTGTTGTATATTTAACATAGTCTATTATTTCTTTAAGTCTGATTGCATAAGTATCTATATTCTCGGACATACTAATACTCGTTGCGTATCCTAAGCCGTCGAAGTAAGTAGTATAATAATAAGTGGCTTTAAACATGAATGGCTTTGGTGCTTTTCCTAACTCGCCTCTAATTCTATATTCCTGCTCTCTAATAGGCTGTATCAAATAACCTTTCAAGTAAGCTTCTTCTTTTACTAACTCGTCCATCATATTATTAAAAGAATTACTAGAGTATTCCGTCTCACTGCTAAGACTTACTGAATGGCCGTGTAAAAAAATAACTGGATTTTTAGAATCGTACCTGCATATTTGACAAGTGCCGTATGCGCAGCAATAACTCGCTGTTTCGTTCAACTCGTAAAAAACAGTTTCATTCCTTTCTATACCTTCAAGATTTATCTTACTAATATTATGATCTTTCGTTTCTCTCAAGTAATCGCATTTCTTATTCAAATCATTTATTTCCTCATAATAAGATTGTTCGTACAACCGATAATTTTCAGTAAAAGTATAATTTTCATAATCTTCAAAAGTAAGATTGTGCTTTGCCAACTCTCCTTTAACATAAGCCTTATCATCTAAAGCAGCTATGCTATTATTAAAATATTCCAGGTAATCAATTATCTTACTAGCTCTGGCTTTAAGAACTTGGGTTTCATTATCTTCGTAACTAACATTTTCAAAATAAACACTACTGCATAAGTAATTCGTGAGGTTCAAATAATCACTTGCTTCTTCCAATGTAAAATCTAAATTAAAATCACAGCTTGGGCATGAAGATTGGTTAATCAAATAAGACTTGTATATTAAATCATAATCAAAATTTTGTTTAAAATCTTCTTTTATCTCTTCCTTTAAAAAATCATAATCTCTATAAAAAATACTCAACAACTCCAAGTCAGTCTCCTTAGCCAATTCATT
>CAZAFP010000071.1:0-4032 GCA_964484835.1 uncultured Methanosarcinales archaeon | reverse complement strand
TTACACATAATAGAAGCTGACATGGATACAAAAAAAGATTTATAAACAGAACTAGTTTCTCCATCTTATAAAACCGACCTTACAACTACGGATTTGTTGTGAGAAATGTCATGTGAGGTAATAAAAATTCATGGCGGAATTTCTTTAACAGGTCGTTATTTTAGGAGGATGAAATAATATGAGTGAAAAAGACGAGACCTTATTGCTTCCGAACGATGAGTATCTAAAATCGGGAGTGCACATAGGAACTAAGTTCAGAACTAGCTATATGGATAAATTCATATACAAAACAAGACCTGATGGCTTGAGCGTTTTGAACGTACAAGAAATAGACAACAGAATAAAAATGGCTTCTAATTTGCTTTCCAATTACAAACCTGAAGATATACTAATAGTTTGTAGAAGAGAAAATGGTTGGGAAGCTGTTGAGAAGTTTGCAGAAGTTACAGGTGTTAGATACTTCGCAGGGAGATATCCTCCTGGTATTTTAACCAACAGTTCCTTAAGAGACTTTATAGAGGCTAAGATAATCCTCGTGGTTGATGTCTGGCCTGATCGTAACGCTGTTCAAGACGCATTGAAAATAGGAATACCTGTCATTGGCATCTGTGATACTAACAACCAAACTAATAATTTGGATTTAGTCATACCAGGTAATAATAAAGGTAAGAAAAGCCTTGGATTAATCTTTTACTTGTTAGCAAGAGAATACACAAGAATGAGAGATATCGTTCCTGAGAAAGACTGGAAGTACGAACTGGATGATTTTTCAGACAACTAATTTAGTTAAATATTTATAATTAATATTTTATTTTTTTTATTTATGGTTTTAGAAAGCTTAACAAACCCGGGTAATGCAGAGAAGCATAAATCTTTGATGATACTTCTAGGGTTTAGTTTTGCTATTGTAGGAGCTATTCTAAGTTATTTTATGGCGGGACCGGTTCCTAGTATGATGCTTGTTTTCTTTACAGCAATACCTGCTATTCCTGTTATGTATGCTATTATTAAGTATGAAGAAGAGAAAGATGTGATGTATGATTCTGAGAAGAAAATCTTTAAAGAACATACAAAAGCACTTGGGGCTTTCATGTTTTTATTTCTTGGGATGGTTATTGGTTTGACTTTGGTTTTTGTTGTTGTGCCTTCTGAAGTTGATTTTTTATTATTTGAACACCAGTTGGAAAATTTAGAATACATTCAATCTTCTACTAATCCAAGTACGGGTATGGTTACTGCTAGTCAATCAGGTCAGTTTGGTCAAGTATTTTTTAATAATGTAAGGGTTCTTATTATAAGCATAATTTTTAGTTTTTTATTTGGTGCTGGCGCTATTTTTGTGTTGGCATGGAATGCTTCTGTTATAGCAGCAGCCATTGGGAGTTTTATTAAAGAAGGCTTAGCATTTGCTGGAGAACTTACAGGTATTTACAGAGTTGCTTTTCAATTTGAAACAATCACTGTAGGGTTTTTAATGTATGCTTTACATGGTATTCCTGAAATACTGGGTTATTTTACAGCAGCACTTGCGGGAGGTATTATTAGTGTTGCTGTTATTAAACACGAGTTTGGAACTCCTACTTTTTTGAAAGTTCTTGTTGATTCTGCTGATCTTGTTTTAGCTAGTTTGGTTTTATTGTTTATGGCTGCGTTACTTGAAGTTTATATTACTCCTTTAATATTCTAACTCTTTGTAGTTTATATGTGGTTTAATATGTTGTTGTTTGTAGTTTATGTGTTTTTATTGTTGTTTTAATGTAGTTCTTTTGTGGTTATTGATGTTTAAAAAATACGTAAAGACTCTATAAACACCACAATATTTATAAATAAAAACATTCGTTTGATATTCAATAATAAGAGGTACACAATAAAAGATGCAAGAATCAGAAGTGATAAACGTCAGGCTACCCTCTGAAGTCACAAATAATTTAGATAAACTTCTAGAAAAGAAACTATTCACATCAAGAGCAGAACTAATCAGAACACTATTAAGAGAGTACGCACAGGAGAACAAGAATTCTACAAAAAGAGGTAATAAATGAAAGATACAGTAGTGAGTATAAGGATGCCGAGAACATTAACCAATGAGCTAAGAAGCTTAACTACAATAAATCACTACGTAGACCTTTCCGAACAAATAAGAGATGTACTCAGAGAAAAATCAATAAGAAAACTCAAAGAATACACAATCCAAGAAAAAGAAGACGAAAAAACAGAGAAAGAAAAGAAAATAGAGGAATTAGAAAGAATCCTCACAGAACTGAAAAATGCTTAAAAAACAATTTGATGAAAAAACAATAGCAACAACGATACTAATAGCTGTAAGTATATTGCTAACAATCTCATCAGGAACAGCATTCTTTCAAACACTATCAGAAAACGTAACAGAAACACCAGAAGACGGAACAATTTTTACTTATGAACAAAATAAACAATACAATTTCACAACAACATGGGCTAATAATTTAGATAAAGCGAATATAACACATAACTTCACAGGAGAACAAGAAACAGAAAATGCATCGATAAATAATAAAACTGCTTTTTTTGAAATAACAGATTTGACAGCAGGAATATACTTCTGGGAAATGAAAATAAAAGACTCGGAAAATAATACTTATAATACACCAAAATATGAAGTTAACATAGAAAAAAAAGAGCCAGTAATTGAATTAAACATTAGCAAAGAAGAACTGGACGAAACAGAAATATTAGAAATAGAAGGAGAAGTAATAGAAGGAGAAGATAATATCACTTTACTAATAAATAATGAAATAAACCAAACAGGCGAACAAGTCGAGTTAAAAACAAAACTAGAACCAGGAAATTATAATATGACTTTGAGGTATGAAGAAACACAAAACTATACCTCAAAAGAAATAACAAAAGAAGTAACAGTTAATGAAATAACATTCACAATAAACACAAATAAAGAAGAATACGAACTAGGAGAAGAAGGAACTTTCACAATAAACGCACCTGAAAACGCAACAGTTAATACAACCATTTACGGACCAGGATGTGAAACAGAAGGATTAGTAAAAGAACAACTAAATACAGAAGAAAAACAAGAAACAATACCGACAAAACAAGCAGGAACATACTGTATCATTTCAGAATTAAAATATGAAGATTTAACAAGAACAAAAGAAATTTCTTATGAAGTTAAGAACAATATAGAAATAAGATTGAAAGGAGACTTGTTAATAGAATACGGAGAAGAAACAAAAATAGAAGCAGAAGCAAGAAATGGCTTTAGCCCGTACACATTTAAATGGTTAGATGAAGACGGATGGGAAATAACAACAGGAACAAAATTTGAAGAAGAACTAGACAGAGGAGAACACGACATAACAATAAAAGCAACAGACGATGAAGGAAATGTTAAAGAAAAAGAAATAACAATAGAAGTTCTAAAAAAATACGAGTTAAAAGTAACAGTAAAAGATGACGACACAAAAAACAATATTAGAGACGCAGAAGTAAGAATAAACGGAGAAACCGAATTTACAAATTCAAACGGAATAGCAGAAATAGTAATATTCGAAGGAACACACGAACTAGAAGTAAGACACTCAGATTACTACAGAGACAGAAGTAATAAAGACATAGATGGAAATAAAGAAGTAACCATAGAACTAGAAAAAAGACCAATAACAACAAGCTCGACAAGTGATAAAATAACAATAATAAACCCAACTAATAATGAAGTGTTAAATAATAAGGTAGTTGATTTCGAAGCAGAAATAAACCCTTCATCAACAGCAATATGTAAAATATATTTATCAACAGAAACAAGTGATTGGTATGAAGAACTAGAATCGTACTCCATATCAAGTAAAGAAACAATAACTTACAGAAAAGAATTACAAGAAGGAGAACACAAATGGAGAGTTGAATGTGAAGAAGAAAGCAATAGTTATTCATCAAACGAAATAAACTTTGAAATAACAACCCAAACAGCAACAGCAACATCACTAGATGCAGGCGATATAAGACAAAAATTAGAAGATGCAAGAAATAAAATAAACT
>CAZAFP010000070.1:2304-4033 GCA_964484835.1 uncultured Methanosarcinales archaeon | reverse complement strand
AAGAAATTAATACCTGACTTCTCAGCAACGTCATACAAATCCTTGGTTATCTCGCCGTCAAATATAACTGCGTACATACCACTACCCAAACTCTTGATAGTACTCTGAAGTTCACTAACAGGAACCTTGCCTAATATGCTAAGCTTATCATCCAATATATAAGCACCACGAGTCCCTATCAAATCCTCAAGCATAGTAGAAAACTTAGCCTTCTCAGCCTGAGTAGCTTCTTTACTCTTCTTATTACTAGTATTACTGCTTTGCTTCTGCTTCTTACTATCTCTCCTATCCTTCCTATCTTTACCAGGCTTAGACCTGTCGTCCTTACCATTGCCCATTTCAAGCCTAGCTTGCTCAGCAGTAATCTTACCACGAAGAGCCTTATGAATCTCTTTCTTAGTCAATTCCTCGACTTCTTTTCCATCAGGAGCTTTAGTAACATAATCAATCTCCACAGTGCCAAGAAGCTCTTGAACAATCAACTTACCTCCCCTATCTCCATCTACGAATACAGTGAGGACTTTCTGCTTGCCCAACTCGACAATAGTATTAGGAATGCTAGTACCATTGATAGCGATAACATTCTTAAAACCATGCTTTAACAAAGTAAGAACATCAGCCCTTCCTTCTACAACAAGTATCTCGTCACTTTCTTCAATACCAGGACCTGCGGATAACCTCTCCTTACCATAAGTCTGAATTTCCATCATCCTAACACTATGAGCGACTTCATCACTCAACTCTTGACTATCCGGCATGGACTTATCCATCAAATCCTTAAGAAGAGTCTTAGCCCTTCCAATAACATTCTCTCTTTTACTTATACGAACATCCTCTATCTTCCCAACTTTAACATGAGCATTACAAGGACCTATACGTTCTATAATCTCAATAGCAGCACCGACTATGCTGGTCTCTGCCTTATCCAAACTACTAGGTATTACAATATCCCCGCTGGTCTTACCACTCTTGGTATTAAGATTAACTTCTATCCTGCCAATCCTACCGCTTTTTTGCAATTCTCTCAACTCTAAATCACTACCTAGCAATCCCTCTGTCTGTCCGAATATAGCACCTATAACGTCGGGTCTGTCAACGACACCTTCTATAGTTATAGTTGCGTGAATTATATACTTAGCTGAAACTTGTGCTATTTTTGCCATTTTCTCTTTTTAATCCTCCAATTTCCATTAATTAAAATAAACATCAGAATTAACAACTACACAAATTTTCAAGAATTACACAGTCAAAAGGAATAATTTTTTTTTTACTTCAAAATCTTTTTAACAATTCCTTAATATATCACTTTTTTTTATCCTTCTGAACTAAATTTAAATTTTTAATATACAATTTCATAAAGCATTATCGATCCTTTACTCATTTATTTGTGATTCTTGAAAATCGTGACAGCAAAACTCTGATGCTCTCATTAATTATTTTCTTATTTTATTTGTTTTTGTAGCCCGGAACACTAACTCCCAAGCTCATCGCTCGGTATTTCGCCTTAAGCTCCATTGAGTACTCTCGTGCCGGGCTTAAAAAAGGTAGTATTCCTTTCTATATAAATGTTTTTAAATAAAAAAATAAGACCACAAAAATACTTTTTTCGGGTTTTAAATCTCTATTTCTAAAGAGTCATCCCTTGCGAAGTTATAATCTTCGTTTAAAAACTCAATATCTGCCTGCATCATCAACTCCTGGCCTAGCATGACAATCGCTTCCATATTCT
>CAZAFP010000070.1:0-2204 GCA_964484835.1 uncultured Methanosarcinales archaeon | reverse complement strand
ATATCTGCCTGCATCATCAACTCCTGGCCTAGCATGACAATCGCTTCCATATTCTGTTCCTGCTGCAAATGATCAGATATCATACCTTCAACGTCTTCAAAAAGAACTCCTTCTTCGAATAATTCAGGATTCTCATCAAAGAATACTCTGACTTCCTCATCTGTAGGTTCTTCAACTCCGCTTTCTTCTAAAGCCAAACGCTCAATCATCATTCCTTCTTTCTGCTGCTCTAAGAACTCGGAATAATCTAATCCTTCAGCCTCTATTTGCTCTCTCAAACCTGCTAGAGTCATACCTTGTTGTTGTAACAAAGGCTCTAATGCTTCTTCCACTTCTTCGTCAGAAATCTCGATGCCTCTAGCTCTAGCTTCTTGGACTAAAACTTTCTGAAACACAACTTCTTCAGCCACTTGCGCAGTACTAATTACTTGACCTGTTTGCATCTGCCAATCATTTTGCACCTGTGCTATTTCAGAAGCCATGACTTCCTCGCCATTCACAATTATAACAGCTTCATCTTCAAACTCTTCTTCCAAAACAGCAGGATCTGACTGTAAAGCAGTAATTATAAGATATCCTAATAATATAATTGCCAAGCTTACCAGTACTACACTGCCTATAACATAATTCCTATTAAATTCTGGTTTTTTGGATTTTCTAATTCTTTTCCTACCGGCTGTACTCTTACCGGCTGTTTTCTTTCTTGTCGTTTTCTTTTTCGTTACCATAAAAACAAATCACCTTTTAATTAATAACATCAACTAAAAATTTTTTATAATTTAAACTTATCGGTTTCTCAATTTTTTTTATTGTTAGTTAAATATTTAAAATATCAAGACTTAACAACAAACGCATGAATGATATAGTAATAGGAAGAGAGGATTCTGACAAGAAAAAACTAGGTCAGAAAGGAACCGTGTTCTTAGGAAAACACTACGTCAAGATGGGAAGGACGACGTCGTTATCCAACGATGTACACTTAGACGTAGCTAAAAGCCACGTAGTATTCGTATGTGGTAAAAGAGGAGGCGGTAAATGTTTAACAGGAGACACCCAAATAACCCTGGGTAATGGCTCCAGAAAAAAAATAAAAGACTTGGAATACGACGATCACCAAATCTTCAGCCTAGACAAAAACCTAAAAATAACAAATAAAGAAAAAGAAGGATTTTACGAAAGAACAGTAGACTCGATACTAGAAATAACTCTTGACTCCGGAAAAAAAATAAAATGCACTGAGGAACATCCTCTTCTAACTTTCTTCGGCTGGGAAGAAGCAAGAGATCTAAGCATAGGCTCCAAAGTAGCAACTCCTAAGATAATACCTGTCTTCGGCGAATTAGACGCTTCAGAACACCAAGTAAAAAAAGCGGCGTATGAAACCTCGGAGATGCACTATCCAGATCAAGAAATAGAAGATGAAAGAAAAAAATATTTCAAAAAGGCTAGGAAAGAAATACCTGGATTCGTATATGAATTGCCCAAGCACAAATTAGCATTGTTTCTAAATAGGCTATTCTCAGCAGACGCTTCCATATACAAATCAGACTATTGGAAAATACGACTGCCTATAAACCCCAAAAAAGCGAAGGACATCCAACACTTACTACTAAGATTCGGAATAAGATCAAGAATAAAAAACAAAACACTAACTCTGGAAAAATCCAACGTAAAGATATTCCTGGACGAGATAGGACTCCATGGTCAAAAACAAAAACTTCAAAAAATAGCATTAAGAGAAACAGTCCTGGAAGAAGAACAAGAAATAGACACAGAATTCCTGGAATTCTTCGACCCTGAAGACTGGGAAGCCCTAGGTGAGAAATTCAAAAAACAAGTATCTGGATTTTCTTACAAAGACAACACAACCAATGAAATGATACTAGTCGACTTACTAAAAAACTCGGACATACACTGGGATGAAATAACCAAAATAGAAAAAATACAAAAACCTACGACTGTATACGATATAACTGTTCCCGAGACTAATAATTTCTTAGCCAACGACTTAATCGTCCATAACAGCTATACAATGGGGGTCATAGCAGAAGGAGTCGCGGACTTACCAAAAGAAGTCAGAGATAATACATCCATATTACTAATAGACACAATGGGTATTTACTGGACTATGAAATACCCCAACAAGCAAGACCCTTCCATTTTAAGACAATGGGGATTAGATGCTAAGCCACTAGACGTGAATA
>CAZAFP010000069.1:0-4034 GCA_964484835.1 uncultured Methanosarcinales archaeon | reverse complement strand
TAACCAAGGTAGTTGGTTGGAGGAGAGAATTAGAAAAAGCAGAACAAGAAAAAGGCCATCCTCTTAATGTCTTGTTAGTTAATGATGATTTCTACGCTCCAAGACTCACAGGCTTAGTAGACTTTGTTTATAACTCAAGAGATAATACAAGACTTAAATTAGCTAATATGAATACAGGCATAAAACGTAATTGGTGGGACAATTCTTTAGAAAAATACTTGGACAATACTTTACACTTCGACATAAAGAATTTCTGGAATCCAAAGCCAGTCCGTGGTGATTTAGACAGCTTTGAAGAAGCCTTACGGGTTAACCATCCTTTTATTAACAAAGATAAAAAACTAAAAGGCTTTTACGACTTAGTAGCCAAAGTCTATAACTTAAAAAATTCATAAGCTTTATAAAACAAATAAATTTCTCCACTAATAAGGGCCCTTGGTCTAGAGGCTATGACATCTCGTTTACACCGAGAAGGTCCCCGGTTCGACTCCGGGAGGGCCCACTCCTTTTTTTTTTAGAAGATTTTATAAATAACCTCAGACACTAATTGTTATTGTGGAAAAAGAAATAAAACCCCGACATTCTATGTATTTGCGTTTGTTTAAAAATAAATATTTATACATCTCTTTAATTGCATTAGTATTTTTTGTAATACTACTGGTTCTTATCTTAAGATCTGAAGAAGAAACTTCCAGACTTACTTTAAAACTTGAAGATGAGATGATAAGCAGTGGTCAAACAACCAATCTGCAAGTAAGGGTTGAAAACCTAAATGAACTCATCCAAGGCACTATTAGAGTTGAATCTGATGGTAACTTAGAAATAACACATCCTGACGAGTCATTACTAGAATTTGAACTTTACAAAGATGAAATGATACAAAGAGTTCTACAAATAAACGCCACTACAACTGCGTTCAGAACAGATTATGAGATAACTGCATATTTAGATTACGATAATAAAATAATAAATGAAAGCACAATTCTTACTGTTCAGAGAAGTTAAAAAAAGAATATCATAACAGGAACCATAATACAACTCATCAAAATATTCCTAGGAAGGCCTTTCAAATTAACATACAAACCCAAAATAGTACTTAAAAACAAAACAAACAAACCCTTAAAAGAAGACAACAACAAAGTCATAAATATAATCAACACGATAACGGTATAAACAATCTTCTCATAATTAAAAACCTTCATATTCCTAGAAAAAAACCTGGCTAGATAACCAGCCAAAAATATAGAAAAACCTGCAGGTATCAAACTAGCAGCTATCATAAACAACAAAGGAGGATCACTAATCAAACTCTGAATAGCAACAACACTCCCATTACGAGCTTTACCAATAACATTCAAAGCAGCAATCGACATAAAAAAATTAACAGTACTAATACTCCCAATAAGAACTAAAAACTGCTCACGATCATTTTCTTTCTTAAACAAACTACTAATAGCAGCCGCAGAACTACTCCCAAGTCCGGGCAATACAGCTGTTATAAAACCACTCAGACTACCCAGTGCTACAGAAGAACTAACATTACTAACTGAAAAAGAACCCTTCTTCTGCTCAGGAAAACCACTCTCCGACTTCAAAGAAAAAATCAAAGTAGACAAACCAAACAAACCAGACAACAAAGGAAACAAAGGCTCACTAATATTAGAATCCAGCACCAAATAACCCAAAAAACCCGCGAAAGAATACGCCAAAAAACCAACAAATAAGTTACCACTCCTAATTATTAAAAACAAACCAACCACGAATAATAACTCGCCAATATAATCCTCAACCAAATCATAACCATAAAAAACAACAAACTCCAACAAAGGATAAAGCAAGAAACAAGCCAACAAACCTAGTAAAGAACCAGTAAGAGTAAGCTTAACAGCATCAACACCCTTTCCCTCCATCAACAAAGCATGGCCTGGCAAAACACTCAAAGCAGTACTAGGCTCGGGAGCGCCCAAGAAAATACTAGGTATGACATTCAAAAAGCTATGAGTAATACTAAGACTTATTATAAAAATCAAAATAAACTCCAAACCCACAAAGCCCAGTAAATAACTCGAGAAACTAACAGTGGTAAGAGCCACAAGATTAACATGAACACCAGGAATGAGGCCTGTAAAACAGCCAGCAAGAACTCCGAGCAGTATTGCGAGTAAAATCTCAAGGAACATACTTTAGTAAAAACAACAATATTTATATGTTTCAAGGCTTAAAAACCGGAAAACTTACGGATTTAATCATATGGACTCTTAACTTTCAAAAAATCTTTACTAGCAACATTGGTATAAATAGATGTGGTTTCTAATTTGCTATGACCTAAAAGCATTTGAATATATCTAATACTAATTCCGTCTTCAAGCAAATGGGTAGCGAAACTGTGTCTAAGCATATGAGGAGTTACATGGTAAGAACTAGCTTTATTTACAATTTCTTGAATACTCTTAATAGAATATTTACCACGCCTACCCTCGAACAAATAATCACTTTTAAAACTACAACTAAGTAAATACTCAGCCAAAAACTTTTTAGCTTTAACACTTAAAATAGTATATCTGTCCTTTCTTCCCTTTCCTTGTCTTATCAAAATTTTATTGTTTACTACATCAACATCCTTCCTTTTCAAATTAATAATCTCAGAAACTCTAAAGCCTGAAGAATAAATCAAAATAATAATTAACTTATGTTTCAAATTACGAGTCTTCTTTATCATTTCACTAATTTCTTCTCTAGAAACGACTTTAGGAAGCAACTTTTTTCTTTTTGAAGGAGGAAACACCTTCGGATCCAAAAAAATATTATTAAATTTCAAAAAATAGACAACTGAAGCTCTAATCTGTTTAATTGTATTAACATCATATTTTGAACTTAAAAAAATAAAATATTGTTTAATACTGTTTTCATCTATAATAAGCGAATTACTATGTAGGTAAATCAAAAAATTTCTAATATTATATTCGTAGTTTTTAATTGTTTTTCTACTAAAATTTCTAAGCTTCATGTTGCTAACGGCGTTTTTTACCAACAAATTAATTTTATCCATAATCATGACATAAAAAATACTTTAAAAAATAGTTTACTATTCATAAATCGGATTAATTACGGATTTAGTGAATAAATCACCAAATTAGATTACATAAACGTAATCCAATAGGTGTTGTAAGCAATATTACTCGAGAAAACCTTTTATTCAAATTGGTGTTTGGTGTGTGGTTGCACGTTTTCTTTCAGAAAGTAATTGGTTGTGTTTGAAGGTGGGTTTTCTCTGCGTCATACCGAGCCTGCGAACATTGTTCTTCGGCTTTTTTTCTGTGCAAGAAAAAACACACAACAGCGAAGGGAAGGTTACGCATTGCATGCTACACCCAACTTTACTATGTAAAGTTCTTCCCTCCGCGATGTTAGTTGCAATTTATTTTGAGTCCTTTTAGCAACATTTATATGGTTGCTTATTTTTTTATATTATTATGGTTAGTAAAATCCATATTATTGGTGGTCCTGGATGTGGAAAATCCTTTCTTGCTAGAAAATTCTCTGAGAAACTTAACATTTCAACTTATGATCTTGATGATATATTTTGGTGTAATGATAAAAATACTTATGGTGTTGAGGCCAAACCAGAGGTTCGAGATAAAGATCTTAAGTCCATCCTAAAGAAAAGGAAATGGATCATTGAAGGTGTTTATGGAGGATGGACTAAACCAAGCTTCAAAGAAGCCGAACTAATAATTATTTTACAGCCCAAAACAATTATTAGACAATGGAGAATCACCAATAGATTTCTTAAAAGAAAGCTTTTTCTTGCCAAAAATAAGAAAAAAGAAACTTGGAAAAGTTTCTTTGGGTTGTTGAAATGGAGCAAAAGATATTATATAAAGAATTTTCCCGGAATTTACAAACAAATAGAACCATTCAAGGATAAAACCATAACCATAACAAAACCAAGAATCACTGTTGATGAAATATTAGCATCGACGGACTCAAAATAAACTTCTTCAGAAAACATTCTGTTTTCCTCGACCACGCTG
>CAZAFP010000068.1:0-4047 GCA_964484835.1 uncultured Methanosarcinales archaeon | reverse complement strand
GCTAAATCCTTAAAGACTGTTTCAAACTCTTCTTCTATGTCCTTTATTCTTTTTATTGTTTCTTTATTCATATTTTATTTAAGTTTGCCTTCATAAATATTTCCAATTACTTCACAATCTTCCCAATCAATATCATCTCCACGATAATAATCTCCATTGTTATAATATTCTCTTGAATTTTTTAATTCCCAACTACCTTCATCATAAAAAACCTCCCAAAACTTACCATTTATTTTTTCAAGTTTTATTTTGTCCCCCTCATAAACCTCAACTCCATTCTTATCTTTTATTCCTGTGCATTGCATTATTTCATAATCCTCATTCCAATCTATTGCACCCCTTAACCCTTGAAATGAACCGTCTATATAAATTTCAAAAGGCTCATCATTATCTAAAAATCTTTCATCTATTTTATCCCAAGCTCTAAATTTTATTTCTCTTTTCATATTTTATTTATTGTTTGGTTACAAAAATTGGACTGTTTAAAAGTTGAATAGTTTTTATAATCGTTTTTCTTTCTTCATCAGTCATTTTTTCTAACCTCTCCAAAAACCGTAAAACAATAAGACGGTTAATTTCTGGTTCTTCTATTCTTTCTATGTTTTGTGCTTTTTCTTTTTTCATATTTTATTTATTAGGGTTTTAATTCGACTTTTGTTAAAAAATTTGCTAATATAGAGATAGTTCATTACAATACTTATACATCCACCACCCATCCTTACCTACCTACCCTTTATCTCATAGACCCTACGGGGTCTTTTTTTTAATAATAAACTTGGTTCGTTTTATGTTCTACCTCATATTTACTCTTGCCTCTCTTTTGTGCCTCCTTTCTTATCTCTGCGTATGTTTTACCTCTATTAGTAGACATTCCTAATCTTTCTCGTGCTTTTTTTATACTTTTTTCGTTATAATCGTTATTTAAATTTACCTTCTTGTTTTTTCTATGCTTGGAACGACATTCTACAGAACAATATTCTTTGTTTGTTTTTGGTTTTGGTTTACCACACACCTTACACTTACCTTTATAAGGAGAAGTTGTTCTCTTTCTATGTTCTGCATTACACTTAAACGAACAGAAACTCTTTTGATGTGTTAGTGGTTTGCCACAGTTTTTACATTTTCTTGACATGTTTTCTTATTTTAGTCCAGTTGTCCAGTTGAGGGTTGTCCAATAAGAATCTTTCTATGTCTGGGTGCTGTTTTGCAAATTGGACAGCATCCCTCAACGGACTCCTTCTTATATTAGTAATTTGCACTACATCGTCTATTGATGCCTTGCTTTCTAACATTATCCTACCTACCTCATGCCAAGTTCTTATACGTATGTCCTTGGCTTGCTCGGTTCCCACCTTTAATGTGGAAGCAACTTCATCTGATATCGCATCTAACTCATTCATCGTCTATAACTGGTATATCTAAGTTCTCTTCTAATTGCTCGGATTCTTCATTTGGTATGTGATATACCTTAAAGTTCTTGTAATTTCTACCTGTCTTGTTGCTTTTTTCCTTTCCTAAATACTTAATGTAAAGTGTCTTATCTGGTTCTATACCCTTTAATCTTGTATCTAATACTGCTGTTCCCCAGATTTTATAATCTTCGTCTTTATATTCAATCGTGTATAGGTTAGATTCATTCTTTCCTACATTTTCTTTTACACCTTTGTATTTCCCTATTAATTCTGGGTTTTGTTCAAAGTCCCAGAATTTATCTTCTTCTTGTTGTGGCGTGATTTCTTGCCAATTTGTCATAATTATTTTTTAGTTTTGGTTTCGACCTTTAATTCTTCTTTTACAATTTTTAACCTATCTTCATGGTCTTTTAGTGTCTCTTTGTACTCTTCTAATTGCTCTTTAATTGTTTTCTTTTGACCATAACCGACCATGATTTCCTTTTCAGGGTCTTTTTTGTTTAAGAACTTAACCTCGGCATTGATTGACACGATTGCTTTTAATATTTCATCGTGCTTTTCCTCTAAGAATTGTTGTTTTGTTTTCATAATTTTATTTTAGTTTACCTTACCTCGACCTTTATTTGTTTAATCTTCAAGAAAATCTACTTGTTCTCCTTCTTCATTTTCAATTCTTAATCCACTAGTTTCTCCTTCATATGCCTCTGCTGTATAATTACTAGGATATTCTTCAAGTAGGTCTTGTAGTTTTTTGATATATTCTTCTATTGTTAATGCCATAATTTTTTATTTAACGACTTTTAATCCTTTGGTTTACCTTTCTTTGTTACTTCTACGTTACTTTTGTAATATTTAGTTGCTGTTCCACATGGCGTTATGTCTTTTACTACCTTATCATATTTTGGCATATGTCTATCGCAATAGTAAACTGGAAATCCTTCTCTTGTGGGTTGTTCTGATATAAAAACAGGTGAATCAAATATACCATCTAACCTTTCTACCACTATTACTTCTTTTGCTTTTTTGACAGCAACCCCACATTCTTCACAAAAGACCATACTATGCAACCTCTTATTTAATTCTTTAATCTCTTTAATCTCTTTTTCTAATTGTTTTATTTTTTTGCTTTTGTTGGTAAATAAAAAATTGAACATATTATTTTCTATTTTTAATTACTATTTCCTTCCCCACTGTTTCCTTAACATCTTTGTAATCTATTTTGTATCCTAACTTTTTCATTAGTTTCTGGAGAACTTCTTTATGAGTTTTGAGTGCTTCCTCTAAATCGTATATCTCATCTTGTTGCTTTCTTATCTGGGTTCTTAATCTTCCTATTTCTTTAAAAGATGTTTCAATTAGAAGTTTTTGGTTGCTTTTTTTCTTTTTGAATATCTTCTTGAACATTTAATTTGTTAGTTATTTGATTGAATGCTGGCACTTCCTTTCCTGTAAGATTTACTCTATTAAGGAAAGCAATAAGTACCTGTATTTCTTGTTCGCTTAATTCTATTTTAGGCATTTTAAGGGTGTTTAATTAATTATTAATGGTATTATACTTATAAGGGGTCAAAGTGTTCTCTATGGGTGTCTCAGAGCCTCACAGAGCGTTTCTATAACTTAGTGAAAGGTTTAATTATGTCTTTTATCTCTTTTTTTGTATCTTTTATTATCTTTACTATCTGTTCCATTGTTTTTGTCTTGCCTTCGGATAGTTTCTTTTTACATATGTAATCAAACATATCTTGAAAGCAATTCTCTAACTCTGGGAAGTATCTGGAATGCTGACCCCTTATTCTGAGACAATATTGATTGCTATCCGACCAAATAGCAATGTCTTCATTTATCTGAACTACTTTTTTCATGTAATTTTTTTACTTTATTATGGAACTTGTTTAACTTTTCCATTTTAGCCTTGAACCAACCATCATCACGCTTCGTACTACCTATCTCTTTTAAGTAAAAATCTGTTGGCTCACCATTACTATTAGATTTATATATGGGTTGTGCTACCTTTCCAATATCCTTTTTAAATACTGTGCAATACAATTTCACCTGAAAAATCTGCCATGGCTTTGCTTTGTCATATAGTTTAGCACTTGTTTTTAAGTCAGCAACCTCATTATCTGATAAGTAATCTGCTATTCCTACTATGGTAAAGTCCCCTACTTTCATTTCTTTTTTAACTTCTGTCTTATAGCCCAGTAGTTTCATTAGTTCTTCTATCTGTTTGTGCTTTGAAGTCCCCTGAAAGCACCTAAACTGACTAGTAAAGTCCAGTTTCTCTCCTTTAATAAAGTCTTCTGGTGTTTGCCAGCCATTAAGATAAGCATAAATCTGTGAGATTGAATATCTTCCTACCTTATTAGGTCTATCCCTTTCTTCTGTATATTTTTGGAGTGCTGGTTTTAAATCAATCATAATGGGTTTTCAGTTGATTCATCGTTATCAGGATAGTTATTAAATGCTGTGTCTACTATTAGTTTTGCTTTTTCCAAAGCATCTTTTATACTCATCTCAGGACTGGTCATAAGCATAGAGTTAACCGCTTTGGCGAATAACTCGCGACGTTCCTTGGCTATCCAGTCCGTGTTGTCTTTTTGATATGCCATAATTTTTTATTTATTAGTTTTTAAAT
>CAZAFP010000067.1:0-4099 GCA_964484835.1 uncultured Methanosarcinales archaeon | reverse complement strand
AATCTTTAAAATCCCCGCTGCTTGTTTTTTGCAAAACCCTATTGGCAATTTGAGAAGTATAACAAAACCTTATAGTTTCTCTCTCGTCCAGGTCCGCCTCAGCAAAAAAATTCTTTATTTCAAAAGAAGAGAGTTCTTGTTTTAAAAATGATTCGCAGCCAGGATCGGTTATTACAGCAATCTTCATAATATTCTACCTGTCAATATACTAGCAATTTTTTCAAACTCTTTGGATGCTTTCCTCCTAGGATAAAGCTTTAGATAAGGCTGCTTGTAATAAATACTATGTTCGAATCTTTTATCCTCGGGTATGACGCCGATGACAGGAGTTTCCATTAAACTCTCGACTTCTTCTTTTTTCATCGTGTGAAATTTAGATTTGTGCTTAGTTAATAAAACACCTATGACTGTTTTTTTCTTTTTCTCAGCGAAGTTCTTAAGTCTTTTAGCGCTTAAAACACTAGGAAGATCAGGATTAGACACTATTATAATTTCATCGCTCATATTAATAATACCTTCTGTTTCTCTTCCCAGGCCGGGACTACCGTCTATTATGACATGATCCGCGTGTAAGTGTAAGTCTTGCAAAACAGAATATAATTTTTCAAAATCCACACTTTTCATAGCATTGATAGATAACTCCGCAGGTATGATTTTAATACCTACTTCGTGATTATGAATTGCGTTAGTTATGTGGTGTAAATCTTTAAGAACATCATGAATAGTTACAGGGTGGTAAATATCTCCTAAGTGGATTGACAAGTTAGGACTGCTAAGATTACCGTCTAACAAGATTACGTCAGTTCCTTTTTTAGACATAGCCAAAGCTAAATTTATACTAGTTGTTGTTTTACCTACACCTCCTTTCCCGCTAAGGACACCTATAAATTTAGCCATCTTAAAAGGTCTTTATTCATCTCCCGCAAGTAAAATATTGATTTTTTTGAAAAATTCTTGCTGGAAATGATAATACTGAGTTATAATATCTATATTGACTATTTCTTCTCTTCCGTCGACAAATGTGGATAATTGAACGTGTCTTCTGTACTCTTGAGTCTTTTCAGGATTGGGAGAGCGATGAATCTTCCTTAGTAAAAAACAAAGCTCTACGTTATCATTTATTTGTTGATCATCAGGATACAAATCTCTGACTGCGTTACCTCTTTCTATAGGCGTCGCAGGCATATTTTTTAATTCTTCTTTATCAATAGAGTTTTGTATTATGGCTTGGAAAGTAAGATCGTAAGCATCTATCATTCTACTAATAGCATTTAATAATACGTCAACAGTACGAGTGTACTTAAGACTAACGTAGATTAAATGATCTACTCTTTTCAGTTCTTCTCTAGCTTCTTCTAAATATTCTATCATTTTCGCTTGTTAAATTAGTCGTTTCTCGTATAAAAACTTTTGCTTCATACAAGTATTTTTTTAAATCTTTCAAATCTAATGTTTTTAGTTGGTAATCTTCGTTGGCTATTACGAACTTATCTTTTCTTCTGAACTCCACAGGGCTATTATCATGAGACACCTTTATATCTCTTATAGTTCTTAATAAATCTAAATGTTTTTTATCTAACTTTTTAGCTTTAGCTACTTTTTTAAAAACAGAAAATCTGGATTCGAAGCCAGAGCCTAGAGGAGGTATTCTTTTGAAAAGCCTTTCATATTCCAAAACGCTATCCATGGCACTTTCTATTGATTCATATATAGTGTTGACAGAGCTAAGAAGTAATTTAGTATCGTGCAATAGCGTGTATGAAGATAGTAATATGTGATCTGCTATTTTAATTTTTTTTTCCGCTTTTTGACGGAGTTCTAAGAATTTTTCCATAATTAAACATAATGAATGAGATTAAAATATATAAATATTATCTTACTTTTCAGACAAACTTACTATTGCCTGGGCTAAATCCCCCTCGTTTTCTTCTAAAGCTTTCAAAGCCTCTTCTTTAGAAACACCTGCCTGTTCCATAACAGTCTCTATGTCTTCTTCGCTTATTTCAGGAGTATTATCGTATTCTTCGTGTTTTTCTTCTCCAGATATTTGATAGGAAGACTGTCCCATCATATTAACTTTTTGAACACTAGGGTTGTCCAAAACGATTTGTTTATCCTCTAATTTGATAATTACTTGCGAAGCAGGTATTTCTTCTTGCTGAACACCCATTCTTTTCATAGCTTGCTTCATCTGCCTATTATTCATACCAGGAATCATAACTTACTCACCCAAATAATGCTTTAACGCCTAGAATAGCTATTATAGCCACTATTATCATAATAACCGTGGCTTCAGGACTGATCATGACGTTAGAACTATAACCATCGAAATATCTTGTCAGGCCCGCTCCGCTACTCGGCATATTAACTTTATTATCTTTTGCCATAAATATCAAGTAATCTTTTTTCTTTTAAATAAGTTATTGTTCGGATTGTTCCAGTTCTTCTTCTAATTCTTCTTCAACATCTTCTCTTTCTAACACTTCACAGCCATCATAGCAAGAAACACTACCCGTTCTGCCATCCACTAAAAAAGTGACTTCTAAAGGAGTTGAATCCTCTCCTCTTGTGCTGAAAAGACCTACAGCCATGTAATTTTCTTCTTCTCTGTAAGAATTGACAAGAGTGAATTGTTTACCCAATGCCTGAGCATATACCTGACCGTAAGTTTGAGCATTAGTTTGGGCTCTCGTTTGAGGTATCATAGGTTCTTGAGATATAGGACACTCTGAAGGATTAGAGACTTCAGTACCATCGCTGCATATAAAAACTTCGTCCGTCGAGACCATAAAGTATATAGACAATAAGCCTAAAAAAACAACCAGACCTAATAAAATCTTATTCATAATAATAGTGTAAGCTTAATGATTTAAAAGTTTTTTTAAAAAAAAGAGTAGGGTGGTTATAAGCCGCCTTCTGTAAACCTTCTTTTGAAAAAAAGAAGAGGTTTTAGTGGCATTCTACTAAGCCTCATAAAAGAGTTGCACCTCGCCAGGGCTCACAGTTTCATCAAATCTCCAAAAACACGTGTCTGACTCAAAAGTCTTCATCCATTCTTAAGGAGCTGTGTCTTTTCTGAGTGGTTGCCGTCCCTTTAGAGGACCTCTTAAGATTATTTTTCTTAAGAGTGGCGAATATTTGGTGGGCGGACTTTCCTCCTTTTGAAAAAAAGGATTACCACCTTGGCCACCCTACTTGTATTTGGGAGAATTCATAAAGTAATATAAATTTTATTCTAAAAAAAAAGTATGAGACTATTCTTTAGTAAGTAATAAACTTTAAAAAGACCTATGCATATTTTAGGTTGTATGAAATATGATCTTTTGAGAATAGAAAATATTGGGAAGACTTATAGAGAAACCCCTATTCTTAAAAACATAAATTTCCAAGTCAAGCCAGGTGAGATAATTGGAATTATTGGCTCTAGCGGCTCGGGAAAAACAACACTTCTTCATACAATAATAGGTTTTACTAAGCCAGACACAGGAGATGTTAAGTTTAGACAAAGACATTTAGTTGAAGGAATAGGTGATTACGAAGATGTTTACAGATCTATTTTTAAGAAGCCGGATGAATTTAAAAGAACTTATGGCTTCGCAGCTCAAGTTCCTAGTTTCTATGAAAAATTAACAGTAAAGGAAAACCTAGAGTACTTTTCAGCGTTGTATGGTTTGGGTAAAGAAGCTACTGAGGCGAATATAACCACGCTTTTAAAACTCTTAAATCTGGAAAATAATACGGAGATGCTGGGTAAGAATTTGTCAGGAGGTATGGAGAGAAGATTGGATATTGCTTGTTCCTTAATACATAATCCTGAATTGTTATTATTGGATGAACCCACAGCGGATTTGGATCCTGTGTTAAGAAAGAACATATGGGATATGGTTAAAAAAATAAATAATAAAGGTAAAACAATAATCTTATCAAGCCATCATCTTAATGAATTGGAAGCTCTTTGCGATAGAATAGCGATAATAATGGACGGAAACATAATAGAATTTGGAACTCCTACAGAATTAAAAAAGAAATTTTTGAAAGCAGAGGAGATATTAGTACAGTCTTATCCTGGTAATTATGAGGAAATAAAGCCTAAGATAAA
>CAZAFP010000066.1:0-4119 GCA_964484835.1 uncultured Methanosarcinales archaeon | reverse complement strand
ATGTATTCTTTGATGATCAGCCACCTATTAATACTGAGGTATTTGTACAAAACAATACGATATGTTTAGATAGAGATTCTATAAGATTCAGCGCGGAAGCTGTAGGATCAGACGTTGTAGGATTTGATTATGCAATATATGATGGGGATTTAGTTAATCAGATTTACTCATATTCATACGGAGATGAAGCAACATCTTCAAAAGATATAATGATTAACGAAGTTCAAACACTGGACTTATCGGATTATTACGGAGAAAGTATAAACATAGAGGTAACAGCTATAGATGAAGCAGGCAACAGAGCACCTCCGGTTACCGAGGAGATTCTTATTCGTGAGCCGACTGACGAAATTTGTTTACAAAAAGCCAACATGGACACTTTAAATGTGTCTGTTTTAACACCTAATCCTCTAGGCCTGGATGATTTAAGCTTTGCAGCTAGTAACGAATCAGGTTTTGATTTGAGCATAGAAACAGAAAGAGACGTGGTAGAATGTAGATATGGAGTTGGATCGGCAACCGCGTCTAACGAGGATTTATTTAGCAGGTACTCTTCCCATGTTTTCGAAACAGAAGGTAATATCCACTCTTATGAAAACTTCACTCTTGGTTTACGTGAAAATGTATTAAGAACCCTTCACATAATATGTGAAGAAGAAACAGAAGGTGATAGAATACACCATTATAGTTCTATACAAATAGGTTTATTCCCCAATCCTCCTAGCATAGAAGAAGTGGAGTTTTTACCTAATCCTATAAGGGATAGCATCGCTAGAAATTTCACAACCAACGTAGAGACAGATATTTATTCATTCTGTAATATGGAAAGTCAAGAATTAACAGCCAATTTAGAATCTGACTTTGAAAGACACGCTTCAACCCAACCAGCAAATATAGGGGATTTTTCAACTATTTATTCTGAAAGCTCCAGATTCGAAGAGCCTTTAGAGGATGAAAATGAATTTAATGTCACTGTAAGTTGTATGTCTTTAGCAGGTTTGGAAAGCACTTCGAACGCTACTTTAATAAGTGATATGGATGAAGAACAAAATTTCGAAATAACCTCTCCGGATGAATATTTCAATACAGAAACTGAAACAATAGAAGTGCATGCTTCTTTAACAGATGATAGTTGTTCTTACATATTAGACAATTCATCAGCATTAATAGAAGACTACATACCTTTCGAAGATAGCGACAGGTATGATCATAGAAGAGGGGTTTCTGTTCATTCATCTGAGGTAAGCTTTGAGGAAGGAACAACCACTATCTACGCTAATTGTCAAAGAGCTGGGGAGAGAATAGAGACTTTAACAGTGACAAAAGATACCACGCCTCCTGAGGATATGAACTTAACAGCTCCTCGTAATGCGTGTTCCGATACGATAGAATTGGAATTCAGAGCTAGGGATAGGATATCGGGCATTGATTATTACGAATATAACATTTCAGTTTTCAATCCTGAGATTAACGAAACAATCTGGTACTCTGATTCATCCTCTTCCAGAAGAGAATCTGTTTCTTATTCCAGATTAGGAAGCTCGAGGGAAGTCCTTGCTAATCAAACAGTCACGGTTGAGGCTAGGGCTGTTGATAACGCAGGCAATAAAGGAGATTGGGTTGAAGAAAATCCTCGTGTCTTAGGAGAAGATAATATTAGGTGTGACTTTGATCCTCCTATAGCTCGTTTGAATAAAACAGAAGTAGGCGACAATGCTTATGATATTAGCATTCTTTGTCACGATGACGGGAGTGGTTGTGACTCTCAAGCTTTATACAGTATCCACACTGACATGTCAGAAGAATGTTCTTTTGACAAAACATTACAAATAGACACAGGCACTTTCAGATTAAATCAGCCAGCAAGGGTTTGTTATGCTGTTCAGGATAGGAATAATAACGAATTTAATGATTCTGAGATAGTATCTTTCGAATACCCAGCCCATTGTTACAATGAAGAATTAGATGAACAATACGGCGAGACTGGTGTTGATTGTGGAGGTCCTTGTGAGCCTTGTCAAGAAGGTAATGTTTGTGCTGTTGATGATGATTGTTCTACTGGTTATTGTCAAGATGGTATTTGTGTTGAGGCTACTTGTTTTGATGGTATACAAAATCAGGGCGAGACTGATGTTGATTGTGGAGGTCCTAACTGTCCTTCTTGTCCAGCAGGAGAGTCTTGTGAAGTAGATAGTGATTGTGAAAGTTTAAACTGTGAAGATGGTATATGTCAAGAAGCTACTTGCTTCGATGGTATAAAGAATCAGGGCGAGACTGGTGTTGATTGTGGCGGTCCTTGTGAGCCTTGTGAATTAGATCAAAAATGTGAAGAAAACAGTGATTGTTTATCCGGTTATTGTGAGGACAACCTCTGTACTGTCGAGAGGCCTGACGTGCCTTTAGAAGAAGAATCTAACGCTTCCTTGTATTTCTGGATAGCCGCGGCTGTTTCATTCTTAGCAGGTATAGCTTTAATAGCGAGTGATTACTACTTAAGACCGCCTAGTAGTCCTCCTACCAAGCCAGGTTCTGTTCCTAAGAAAGAAGGAGCTGATGTTAAAAAACAAAGGCCTGTTTTAGAAAAAATCGAGGATGAAAAAACCCTTGCTGAAAAAGAAGAGAAGAGAAAACAAGCTTTACAAGATAGGTTGAAAAAGAGAAAAGACTTGTTTAAAGAGTTCAGCTCTGACAAAAAAGAAGATTCCAGTCCTGAGAAAGAAGAAAGTTCAAAGCAAAGTAAAGAAACGAAGTCATCCCAGTCTTCTAAAGATAAGTCTGAAAATAAACCTGTTAAATCTTCTGACAAAGAAAAAGCTGTGAAAAAGGATTCGGACAAGTCCTCTGATAAAAAAAGCTCTTCTGAAGAAGATAAAGACGATGGTTATAAAGAATTATCAGATGAGGATGTCTTTGAAAAGCTTAAGAAGTTAAAATGAAAAAAGGCCAAGCTCAGCAAGTATTCATTTATTTAATGGTAATAATAGTAGTTGGGGCTTTATTATTAGTGGGTTATAGATCTATAGATAATATAATGTCCAGGGGTGACGAAGTAGAAATGGCGAGGTTCAAATCTGACTTGTTGAATGACTTGGACAGGACGACTAGTCATGGTACTGTTCGTAATGTTGATTATAGAATGTCTGGTGTTGGTAAACTATGCTTCGCAAACCAAGTTGATGGTGGTGATTCTCCTGTTTTTAGTATTATAAGTAACGAAGTAGGTATAGATGATAATAATAATGTTTTTTTATTCGAAGGTGATATTTTAGTGGATGCTTTCAGATTCGAAAATTTATACGAATATCAAAGCATTGTTTGTATAAACAGTTCGAACAATCGTTTTTCATTTGTTATGCGCGGCGAGAGAGGCGAAGTAAAAGTCTTGGATTAAGAGACTTTTGTCTTTAAAAAGAGAGGTTTTATCATGGTTTTTAAAAAAGCTCAAATCGAGATTTCTTTCAACTGGATATTTGTCATGATAGCCGGAGCTGCCATACTCCTATTTTTTTACCAAGTTATTGATTTCGAGACGGATTCCGCACAGGATCAGCTAGACAGAACTATAACTGAGCGTATGAGTACTATACTAACTAGTTATGAATCCTCCGCGGACAGCGTCAGGGTTTCCAGCGATTCTTTTAACAGAGTCATGGAATTTTCTTGCAGAGATGACGGTCATAGTTTTGCTTTAGAAGGAAGTTCTTCCAGGGTTTATTTAGAGCAAGAACTGTTATTCAGCCCTGAAGAAGTAGGGGAGTCTCGTTTAATAAGCTGGTCAGCCATCCTTAAAATTCCTCAGCCTATTGCTAGAGTTACTTATTTGGTTGATAACAGAACTCATTATAACTTCTCGGATAATAATTATTATGATTTATTGCCTGATGCGGTGTCAAAATCAACAGGCAGTGTTCCTAGCGGTATGCGTAGGGTTATAAACATAGAAGATGATAATGGTTTAGTTGTGGATGGTAATCCTTACGAGGGTCCTGATATTGATGTTTTGAAAAAAGGATTTATAATAACAGGAGGAACAAATCTCTTTAATTGCACTTTTGACAAGGCAGAGGAAAGAATGCGATTAGTTAACAAAATATATATTAACAGGACTGAGGTTTTAAA
>CAZAFP010000065.1:0-4187 GCA_964484835.1 uncultured Methanosarcinales archaeon | reverse complement strand
GAAGAATTACATAATGAGATAAAAGATAAAGGTTATTTGGAAGCTAAAAGTGCTAGTTGGAACAAACCCGCAAGGCAATGTATAGAAATATATAAAGAGGTATTATGAATATGAAAATAAATCTTTATTTTCACATACACATACCAAAATTTTTGAATGGATTTAATATATTAGATAAAGGTCTACACCAAGAGTATTTTAACAATCACATGTTAGATGAAAAAACAAGAGAATACTATGAAAAAATAAGAATATTTAGTGAAGCTTTGAAAAACGAGTTAAGTGATGAATTTAAGATAAGCCTAGGAATATCTGGAGTCAGCATCGATATTTTTGAAGAGAGAGGATATGATTTGAATTCTTTGAAAGAACTTATCGATACAGATAAAGTGGAATTAATAGGTGAAACTTATTATAATTCTTTAAGTGGTTTGTACTCAAAAAATGAGTTTTTAGAACAAGTACGTATGCAAAGTCAAAAATTGAATGATTTGTTCGGGAAAGACGTTAAGACTTTTAAGAATACCAGTTTGCTTTACGATACGAGTATGAGTTCTTATTTGAAAGAAGCAGGTTTTGAAACTATAATAGTTGACAATCAAACGAATTTTGACTCAACCAATATTTATACTGATGGAATGAATAATTTATTACTGAAAAATGATCAGTCGAATAGTTTTTTGAAAAACATTGACAATTTAAATCCAGATAATGAAAGTGGAGTTTTGAACATATATTTGGATTTTAAAGAAATAAAAGATATGAATGATTTTGTGAAAAAACTTATTAGTTTTAAAAATGATAATTTGAACAAAAAACATGAATTTGTAACTCCTTCAGACTTAGTAAGTGAAAAAACGATTTTCCTATCACATTCGTCTAGTTTGGAAGATTTTAATAACATACAGAAGAGTGCTATTAATAAAGTTCACGAAATAGAAGAAACCGTTAAAAATAAGGCATGTCCGTATTTGTTAAAAACATGGAGGTACTTAACTTCAAAGGATCACATAGATTTCATGAATTATGAACACATCAGATCAGATAAAAGTCCATACGATAATTACATAAATTTCAATAATATATTACAAGATATTATATCAAGAGCTCAATTAAATTAGAAAAAAAAGAGGAGGGGATTTTTTTATGAGTAAAAAAACAAGTACAAAAAAAGCTGTTAAAAAGAAAACAACACAACCTAAAGTTTTAAGACCAGCACCAAGCAAAAGCTATTTCTTTCTGGGAAGCGGCGAAGCAATTAAAAGCGTTAAAGGTTTAGCAGATGCATTAGAGAAAATGCCCGAAGAAGTTTTTAAACACCATGTAAATGAAGAAAAAAACGACTTTGCTAATTGGATAGAACACGTGTTTGAAGACAAAACACTAGCTAAAAAAATAGGCAAAGACAAGAAGAATATAAGGCTTAATATATACAAATATTTGCTTGAAAAAAAGAGGTAATTCAAAATGGCAAAATTTTATTTTGTAAATGGGAGAGAAGGAAGTTCTAAGGAAGAGCTTCTTAAGGAAATAAAGAGTTTGACAAAAGAGGAATTCGAACATCACGTTAACCAAGAAAGAAATGACTTTGCTAATTATACAAGAGATGTTTTGAAAAGAGAAGACTTAGCTGAGGAACTGGAAAAGGCAAGTTCCAAAAATAAAGTAGTTGAAATACTAAGTGAAAAAAAGAAAACACCTACACCGACAAAAAAGAAAACGACATCCACTAAAGAAAAAAGTAAACCAAAAACAACTACTAAAAAAACCAGGCCTTTGAAAAGTAAAAAAGTAAGCAGGAAAAATAATAAAAAAATAGAAAGAATAGATAAACCCAGACCTAGGCATATTCCAACAAGACCTGTTTCGTATGTATCTACAGAAACTCCACATACTTTTATACTGAAAGAATTCCTATTGGGAGCATTGTTTGGTTTGTTACTAGGCTTGATACTTATGGCAATGTTAATCAACCAAGGCATATACTTTTAAAGATGAATTTATACGAAGTTAGCTGGGAAGTTTGTAATAAAGTAGGAGGCATATACAGAGTTCTAGAAAGCAAGAGTCATCTTATGAAGAGGTATAAAAACCATATCCAGATAGGCCCTTACTTAGATAATAGTAATCAATACTTTGAAGAGAAAAAATTAACTAAGAAATTAGAGGAAGTGAATAAAAAGTTAAATGAAAAAGGAATAAGTATAAAGTATGGAGAATGGTTGATTAAAGGAAGGCCTAAGACTATACTTGTTGATTTTCAGAATTATTTTTATAAAAAAGATGAGTTGAAAAAAGAATTGTGGGAAAGCCACGGAGTAGATTCAATTAATTCCGGCTTTGACTTTGACGAGCCTCTTATTTTTAGCGCGGCAACAGCCGAGTTGATAAATTTGTTAAAGCCAGGAGTTACTCATTTGCATGAATGGATGAGTGGAATAACAGGTTTATTTCTTAAAAATAAAAATCCTGGTAACAAAATAGTTTTTACAACACACGCAACTATACTGGGAAGATCTATGACTGGATCAGGAATTCATTTGTATGAAGAACAAGAAAAAGTTAATCCTTACGAAAAAGCAAAAGAGCTTAACATCTTAGATAAATATACTGCCGAGAGAAGCATTAGCCAAGCCTGTGATGTTCTTACAACGGTTTCGGATTTGACTAGCGAAGAAGTTAAATATTTGAATGGTAGAGATCCAGATTTGGTTTTGAAAAACGGCTTAGACTCGGATAATTTCCCAAGTATGGAAATGAGTAGTGTTTATCATCATGAAAACAAAGAATTACTAGAAGAGTTCACAAGTTATTTCTTTTTTCCATATTACACTTTCGATTTAGAAAAAACTAAGTTTTACTTTACAAGCGGGAGATACGAGTATGGAAGTAAAGGACTTGATTTACTTTTGGATTCTTTAAAATCTCTTGATGAGGATTTGAAAGGAGGAGATGAAACTGTTGTTTTCTTTTTCTTTTTAGCCTTGCCCGATAAAGGAGCTAAAGAAGAAGTTGTTGATAATAAGAGTAAGTACAGGTATATGAAGAAGAAAGTATGTTCTGAGCAGAATAAGATAACAAGAAATATCATTCAAAATTATATAGATAATAAAAACTTTATACTGGATAATAAAAACTTAAAGGATGAATCTCATAAATTTAAAAGAAAAGGTAATCCTCCTTTGTGCACTCATAATTCGGACGTGGAAAAAGAATTATATAATGAGTTAAGTAAAAGGAATCTTACTAATAGTAAGGAGAACCGGGTTAAAGTAGTTATATACCCTGCATATCTTGACGGAAGTGACGGCTTGCTGAATATGACTTATGAAGAAGCTATAACTGGTTGCCAGTTAGGTGTTTTCCCTAGTTATTATGAACCTTGGGGTTATACTCCTTTAGAGTGCGCGGCTTATGGCGTTCCGGCTATAACTACTAACTATGCAGGTTTCGGATTATTCTTGGAGAAACTTGATAAAAATAGAGGTATATATGTATTGGATATGGAACAAGAAGGAAGTAATGAATTGAAAAATTACTTGCTTAGCTATACTAAGAAAAGTCATAATGAAAGGTTCGAGGATAAGTTAGAAGCTAAGAATTTATCAAAGCATGCTGATTGGAAGAAGTTCATAAAGAGTTATTTCGAAGCTTATGAGATGGCTTTAAAAACAAAAATTTAAATAAAACAACATACTATCAAGGAGTAGTGATGGATAAATGAAATTGATTATACCTATGGCTGGAAAAGGAACAAGATTAAGACCTCATACAATAACAACACCAAAACCTTTAGTTGAATTAGCAGGCAAGCCAATGCTTGGACATGTTCTTGACAGAATTAAAGATTTGAAAATAAAAGAAGCAGTATTCATTGTAGATGAAGAGAAGCCTAATCTGAAAAAATATCTTGAAAAGAATTACGGATTCAAAGTTCATTTTGAAGTTCAAAAAGACAGGAAAGGAATAGCTCACGCCCTTTACCAAGGAAAAAAATATTTCAACAAAGAAGAAGTTTTTATTTTATTCGCAGACACCCTTATAGAAGCAGATTTTAAAAAATTACATAAGACTGACGGAGATGGAATTATATGGACTAAAGAAGTTGAGGATCCTAGAAAGTTCGGAGTTGTTTTTTTACACGATAATTACATAACTAAACTTATAGAAAAACCAGAGATACCCCC
>CAZAFP010000064.1:0-4202 GCA_964484835.1 uncultured Methanosarcinales archaeon | reverse complement strand
AGAGTTTGAAAAAGTCAAACCAGGCGCTTTATTAATAAATACTAGCAGAGGAGAAATAGTTGAAACTGAAGCAATGATAAAAGCACTTAAATCCGGAAAACTGGGAGGAGCAGGACTTGATGTTTTAGAAGGAGAACGAATGTTAAAAACTAAAACTAAAAATTTTACTAAGGAAGAAAAGCAAAAGAAAAAGTGGTTTGACGAGCTTAGAAAAATGGACAATGTATTTATTACTCCGCATCAGGCTTTCTATAGCAAGGAAGCATTGGTTAGGATTATGGATACTACATTAGAAAATATTTATGACCACATAGAAAATCGCGGTTTTAAAAACAAAGTCAACTAAAAAATAAAATGGAACTATTACTGGCATTAATACCGTTCGTACTTATTTTTTTATTATTAATAGTTTTTAGATTGCCCGCGGTAAAAGCAATGCCACTTGTTTTTCTAGCCACACTTCTTTTGATAACTACTTATTGGAAAATAACCACTGACGTTTTAGTCGCCAGCAGTCTCAGAGCAGGACTTATATTTATAGAGTTATTCCTGATAATACTGTTCGCTGTTCTTCTTATCAATCTTTACAAAGAAAGTGGCATGATTAAAAAAATAGAGAGTAGCCTTGCCAGTATAAGTCCAGATTACAGGGTTCAAGCAATGTTAATCGCATGGGCTTTCGTAGCCCTTATAGAAGGAGCCGCGGGCTTCGGAACACCTGTGGCTTTAGCAGCTCCTTTTTTAGTTATGTTAGGATTTCCCGCAGTCAAAGCTATAATTATCGGCTTAATAGGAGATAGTACCGCAGTTACTTTTGGAGCTGCAGGAACACCCATCATAGTGGGATTGAGTAGTGCAGGGCTTTCAGGCGAGGAGATTGCCAACACAGTTGTTACGAGTGCTTTGATACATTTGCCTCTTGCCATAATAGCTACTTTAAGCATAAGTTATGTTATAACTAGAAAGACACAAGGATTTAAAGAATTCATACCATTTTCTATTTTCAGCGCATTAGCTTTTACAATACCTTATACTTTAACAGCTATATTTTTAGGTCCTGAGTTACCATCTATTATAGGAGGTATTTCAGCAATCCTTCTGATAAGCATGGCAGGAAAGTATAATTTTTTAACACCAAAGCATGTTTTATCTTACAAGAAAGACGTAAAACCCGTAAACTTATCCCATATAGGAAAACCCTTAATACCTTTCTTGGTTATGATTCTTGCTTTGGTAGTAACGAGGAATTGGAGTTATTTAAACGAAAAGCTTACAAGTATAGAGCTGGGTTTTGATAATTTGTTAGATACGGGCATAAGTCAAGCTTTGCAACCGTTTTATACGCCTTCATTTTATTTTTTATTAGCTATGCTTATAGCAATACCTTTGTTCGGTATTAAAAAGAAAAGTATAAATTTTGCTTTTTCAGAATCATTGAATAAAATCAAGTATGCTATGATAACCCTTGTATTTGTATTATTGACAGCGCAATTTATTTTGTATTCTGATATTAATACATCCGGCTTGGAAGGTATAACTACAGTGATTGCTAATAGTTTGGCTTCTGTTCTTGGTTCTAATTTTATATACTTCAGCCCTGTGCTTGGAGCATTAGGTACTTTTGTAACTGGAAGCAGCACTGTTTCTAATTTGTTATTCGCAAGCATACAAGTAGATACCGCGCTAACTATAGGAACTAGTAGTGTGCTAATGGCTTCTTTACAAGCAATAGGCAGCGCAGCGGGCAATATGTTCGCAATACACAATGTAGTAACAGCAACAGCCGTAGTAGGCATAAAGAAAGGAGAAGGAGAGATAATAAAGTATAACTTGTTTATAGCAATTCTTTATTGTCTTGCAGCAGCTGTTCTAGCAGTTTTATTGTTCTGACATTTTATGAAATTTAAATTGTTATTAAGAAAAAGATTTATTAAGTTATTAAGCCAATATAATCTGTATGGATATTGAGAAAAAGGAATTAATCCAAAGATTAGAGGCTAAGGGAATGAAAGATAAAAATATCCTTCGCGCTATTCAGAAAGTGCCAAGAGAGAGGTTTGTGAGTGAAAAAAGCAAGTCTTTGGCATATACCGATGTAGCCCTTCCCATAGGTAGTGGTCAGACGATTAGCCAGCCATATATTATTGCTAAGATGCTTACTTTGTTGGAGCTTAATTCTTTAGATAAAGTTTTAGAGATAGGAAGTGGAAGTGGTTATGTATCCGCCCTTCTTGCTAATATAACAAAAAGCGTTATAGGAATAGAAAAAGACGAAGAGTTAGTAAAAAGTTCTAAAAAATTAGTCAAGGATCTTGGTTATAATAATATAAAAATACTCAGAGGGGATGGGTCTAGAGGCTATCCCGCGTATCACCCTTACCAAAAAATAATAGTGAGCGCTGCACTACCCGAAATACCTCCTATTTTAATAAAACAATTAGCCGACCCAGGCATCATCGTAGCCCCAGTAGGTAATAGGATGCATCAGAAATTAGTGGTTCTTAAAAAAATAGGTAAAAAAACGTATAAGGAAGAGCACGACCCCTGTATTTTCTTACCAGTTAGAGGAGAATACGGCTTTTAGTTGGAAACATTTAAATATGAATCTCTTTAACAATATCACTGTATTCAATTTCAAAAAAAGAGAGGTGTGGTATTTTGAATAAAAAAGAAGCTTTAATTTTGTGGTTTGACCAGCTAGGCATCGAGGATGTTCCTTTAGTAGGGGGTAAAAATGCTAGTCTTGGAGAGATGTATAGAAGATTGACAGAGAAAGGAGTTAATATACCCAACGGGTTTGCTCTAACAGCACATGCTTATAGGTATTTCTTGAAAGAAGCAGGTGTGGAAAAAAGAATAAGAGACATACTCTCTGATTTGGACACTACCGACATGGCCAATCTTAGGGAGAGAGGTCATAAAGTAAGAGAAACTATAAGAAAGGCAGAATTCCCAGAAGCTTTGAACGAAGCTATTAAAGAAGGCTACAAAAATCTTTCTTTACAATACGGAGATAATACAGACGTGGCCGTAAGGAGTAGTGCTACCGCGGAGGATTTGCCAGATGCTAGCTTTGCAGGTCAGCAAGAAACTTATCTGAATATAAAAGGAGAATCTATGTTATTAGATGCCTGTAAAAAATGCTTCGCATCTTTATTTACTAACAGAGCTATAAGTTACAGAGTCGACAAAGGTTTTGATCACTTCGACATTGCTTTGAGCGTGGGTGTTCAAAAAATGGTTAGGAGTGACAAGTCAAGCTCCGGAGTCATGTTCAGTATTGATACAGAGTCAGGTTTCAAAGATGCTGCTTTAATAACAGGTGCTTACGGCCTTGGAGAAAATGTTGTTCAGGGAGCGGTTAATCCTGATGAGTTCTATGTTTTTAAACCAACTCTTAGAGAAGGTAAAAAACCTCTTATTTACAGAGCATTGGGAGAGAAACATATGAAGATGATCTACGATGAGGGCGGGAATAATCCTGTTAAGAACGTACCCGTACCAGTTGAAGAAAGACATAAATTCTGTATTAGTGATGAAGAAGTTATAAAGCTTGCAGAATGGGCAATGGTTATAGAAGACCATTATAGTGAGAAAGCTGGCTATTTCAAACCTATGGATATGGAATGGGCTAAGGATGGCGAGTCAGGAGAATTATTTATTGTTCAAGCTAGGCCAGAAACAGTCCACAGTACTAAAGACCAGTCCAAGATTATAAAATACGTATTGAAAGGTAAAGGAAACGTGTTAACTACTGGTAAGAGTGTTGGAGAAAGAATAGGAAGTGGAAAAGCCAACGTGATAAAAGACGTTAAAGATATTGACAAATTCAAAAAAGGAGAAGTATTGGTTACGGATATGACTGATCCTGACTGGGAACCTATTATGAAGATTGCCAGTGCTATAGTGACTAATCGTGGAGGAAGAACTTGCCACGCAGCTATTATTTCCAGAGAGTTAGGAATTCCATGCTTGGTAGGTACCGGAGATTCCACGAAGGAATTGAAGTCAGGTCATAATGTTACGGTTGATTGTAGCCAAGGAGATGAAGGCTATGTCTACGAAGGACTAATACCTTTTGAGATAGAAGAGCATAGTGTTGCTGACATGCCTAGTCCGAAGACTAAAGTAATGCTTAACCTAGGTAGTCCTGCGCAGGCTTTTGAATTAAGCAACATGCCTTGTGAAGGAGTTGGACTGGC
>CAZAFP010000063.1:0-4385 GCA_964484835.1 uncultured Methanosarcinales archaeon | reverse complement strand
TTAAAGCCGAAGCTTTGCCTTTGTTTTTTTTATTATCTATTATTTTTATTCCTTTATGTCTTTTTATAACTTCTAAAGTATTATCCACAGAAGCATCGTTTATTACAATTATTTTTAGTTCTCCAGGGTATTTTAAGGCTTTACAAGATTCTATTGTTTTACTTACTGCCTCTCCTTCGTTATAAGCGGGAATTATTATACTAACGCTTGGATAATTTTTAACTATTTTTTTTCTTCCTTTTACGTTAACGAGTGTTAACAACCAAAATATTGCTAGAAAAACACCTATGAAAATTATTATGTGTAGTACAGTATTTAATACCATTTTTTTATCCTTCTTCTTTAACCTTGTTATACTCTTCCTTCAGTGTTCTCAGATTAACAACCTCGTTATTTGTAAATTCCCTTGTGGTTTTATTGTTAAAAATAATAAAAGGAGCTCTATCGACTGAATAAAATTTTCTCAATTCATTAAGTAACTCTTCGTCTTCATAATTATTATCAAAAATTAATATTATAATATCGTCCGTGTCTTCATAAAATTGCTCGAGTATTAAACCTTGGGTGTCAATCCCTGTATCTTCGCCTTCGGTGAAATATATAACAGGGTATATTGTTTCTTCACAAACTTCGTTGTAACGATTTGTTTTCACCAATAAATTAAGCTGATTCAAGGTGTACTCTCTTTTTTTAATAGAATAATATGGTTCGTTCCTTCCTAACCCCGTCATTACATAACGAGTTACGTCTGTTTGAAAATCTTTTACGAATTCATACTCTTCCTGTATGCTTTCTTTCATAACTCTGCAGTTATCATCTCCTAATGTTTGGAAATAATTATCCATGACATTTCTAGATTCTTGTTTTAAAGAAGACTCGTATAATTTAGATTCCAAGTCGGTTATTCTTTCTTGGTCGAGCCAATCAGTCGCTAAAAAAATCAATGTGTAAAGAGCTATAACTATCAGCAGGCTTTCTAAAAGTAATAGTTTAACTTCTTTTTTACTAAACATAAGAATAAAAAGTTATTATAAATGTATATTTAAAAGTGTCGTATGCTAAGCTTCTTCTATAAATTCTTGGATTTTCTTTTTAAGTTTGTTTTTAGACAATCCATACTTGTCATATAATTCTTGGTAACTCCCGCTTTCTCCATAGCTATCTTCAACGCCTATTATCTTGAGAGGTGTGGGTGTGTTTTGGCTTAAGAATTCTGCCACTGCCCCTCCTAGTCCTCCGTTTATTTGATGGTCTTCTACAGTCACGACCAGGTCTGTTTTCTCTATGCTTTTTTGAATAGTTGTTTCGTCTAGAGGCTTTAGGGTGTGCATATTTATGACTTCCACGCTAATACCTTCTTTTTCTAATTCCTCTGCGGCTTCTAAGGCACTCGCTAATACAGGTCCTATGCCTATGAGTGTTAAGTGTTCGCCTTTTTTCAATACGTTGGCTTTTCCTATTCTGAATTTGTTTTTTTTATTAGTTATTATCTTAGATTTTTGTCTGTTAAGTCTCAGATATACTGGTTTGTCCAGCTTAGCAATTTCTTCTACTGCTTTCTCCGCTTCTAACGCGTCACAGGGTTGTATAACGGTCATGTTAGGAAGGCTTCTCATGAGAGCTAAGTCTTCTAACATTTGGTGCGTAGCCCCATCTTCACCCACTCCTAACCCGCTATGCGTACTACAAATCTTAACTGGTTGTTCGTTATAACAAATAGTTGTTCTTATCTGCTCCCAATTCCTGCCTGGGCTGAAAGCCGCGAAGCTAGTAGCGAACGGTATTTTTCCTACGTGTGCTAAGCCGCTGGCTACGGTTACGAGGTTTTGTTCGGCAACGCCTACTTGTACGAATCTATCAGGGCATTCTTTTTCGAAAGCATCGACTTTCGTACTTCCTCCTAGGTCTGCGGTTAATGCATATACATTTTTATTCTTCTTGCCTAGTTTCAGAAGTCCTCTTCCGAAGCCTGCTCTGGTAGAATCTTCTGTCATTTTAATTCCTCTAATGCTTTTTTTGTTTCTTCTTCATTAGGTACTCTGCCGTGCCATTCATATTTATTTTCCATGAAACTCACGCCTTTCCCTGGTGTTGTATTTGCGATTATAACCACTGGTTTATTTTTTTCTTTATCTGCTTCTTTCAAAGCATCTTTTACTTCGTTAATGTCATTACCATTTATCTCTATAACTTCCCAATCAAAACTCTTGTATTTCTTAGCGAGACTGCCAAGTGGCATGACATCTTCTGTATATCCGTCTATCTGGATTTTATTCCTGTCTATTATCTGAATTAAATTATTTAATTTGTATTTGGCTGCGAATAAAACGGCTTCCCAAGTATTTCCTTCTTCGTGTTCGCCATCGCTGGTTAAGCATACAACTCTATTGTTTTTTTTATCTCTTTTTAATCCTAAAGCCATTCCGCTTGCTTGGCTTAATCCACTTCCTAAAGGTCCTGATGTCGTCTCCAGTCCTGGCAATACAGTTCTATGAGGGTGTCCTTGTAATCGACTATTTGTTTTTCTCAAAGTAGATAATTCTTTCTCCGGGAAAAATCCTTTCTTGCTCATAACGACGTATAAAACAGGGCATATATGGCCGTTACTCAATACTAGATAATCTCTGTCTTTAGAATGTGGTTTTTTAGGATTAACTTTTAAAAAATCATAATACAGAACAGTAAAAACGTCGGTCATGCCTAAGGATCCTCCTGTGTGTCCAGAAGGTTTTTCAGAAAGGGTTTTTATTATGGTTCTTCTGATTTCTTTAGCTTTACCCTCTAAAGTTTTGACGTTCAATTTAACACCTCTCTAAGTTCGTTAAAGGCTTCCAATGGATTTTCACTTTTGCTTATGTACGAGCCACTATTGACAATATCAACAAGTCCTTTTAAATGCTTTGCTGTTTCTTGGTTAACTCCTCCGTCTACTTGTATTACTATATTCGGGTCGTATTCTTTCAATTCCTTGATTTTCTTTATTATTCCTGTTTGGAATTCTTGTTCTTCTTTTCCTGGCTCTACTCCTAAGAATAATATAGTTGTAAAACTCCCTATTAATTCATAAACATCTTTTATTTCTGTTTTTGGATTTATTGCCAAAACAGGTTTTAATCCTTGACTGGTTAGTTTTTTAGCAAATTCTCTTATTGAATTCTTATCCTTAAAAGATTCGTAGTGAAAAATTATTTTTTTAAATCCTCTTCTTATCAAATCTTCCACGTATTCTTCCGGGTTTTCAACCATTAAATGAGCTTCAACTCTTCTTTTAAACACGGGCATTTCTCCAATAGGTAGGGACTTATTTTTTACGAACTTGCCGTCCATGAAGTCTATTTGTATTATATCTGCGAATTTTAATTTTTCAAACCTTTCTTCAAACTCTTTCTTTTCTCCTGTTAGGATAGTTGGTATTACTTTAACCATAGTTTTTTTGTGTAAAAGCCAAAGTTTATAAATTATTTCCTTCATTAAATATATTATATGTATATTAAGGATATAACGCGTAATTCCCGCATAAATTCTTTAAAAGCTGTTGTAAAAGAACTCTCGCCCATTAAAAAATTTCAGAGGATGGGAGATCCTGGGAAATTACTAATGGTTGTTTTAGAAGACGAAACTGGCATTGCGAATTTAGCTTTGTGGGATGATCAAGTTGATACTGTTAAAAAAGGAGACGAAGTCTTATTGGAGAATTGCAAGGTTAAAGAATACAGGGGAGAGCTCCAAATCAGTATTTCTAACGGCAGTATAAAAGTTATAAAATGAAAAATAATATAAAAGGGTCTTTTGTTCTTAAGTCTTACACGGGTCCATAGCTCAGTATGGGAGAGCGCACGGCTGAAGACCGTGGTGTCCTGGGTTCAAATCCCAGTGGACCCATTTAGTAAATGTTTTACGACCATCGTGGCATAGCTTCCTTTTTGGATTTCAAAACTTAACGTTATTTTATAACCATATTCTTCTTTTTCGTAATTGCTGGTTTTTAAATTTTTAACATCTATATATAGTTCCCTCTTGCTGCCTTCCATGCTTATCTCGGGGAATTCTCGGAGTATAAAATCTCGGGGTGTTATTTCTTCTTCTTTCATGATTTCATCTAACTCGGGTGTTGTTTCTTCGTTAAAGCCTGGTAGGGGTAATTTTGTGTTTGGTTTTCCAATATATTTTTCTGCTTGTTTATTCCACAGATGGCTTTGATAGCTGTATAGGTATATCTGAAGGACTTTTGTAGGTATTTTTTTTAATGCGTTTACGTAATCATTTGGTTTTTTGCTTAGGTGTTCTTCTATCATTATTGAGTATTTTTCGTTACTCTCCATTATCTTGTTTATTGCTTCTTGGAATTTTCTTTTTATCAAATTCCTACCTATCTCCACGTTATG
>CAZAFP010000062.1:0-4390 GCA_964484835.1 uncultured Methanosarcinales archaeon | reverse complement strand
TACGTTTACAAAGCAACTCTGGAAAAGAAAGTCGTGGATATAGTAAAGGGATGATATTTTTTGATGAAGTCACTATAATTTATGGGAGTGACACTTGTTTTTAGAAAAATAAACAGTTGTTATAAGATATAACGCCTTAAAACAAATAAGAATATTTTGTTATATATTATAACATGATTTCATCTGAACAAATACTAATTTTTAAGAAAAGCGGCGGAAAACGAACTTACACTTCTTTATTTTATCCTTGCTATTTCCACAAAACAAAAGGTTTTATCCTTGCTATTTCCACAAAATTTATATATTTGTTTAACTTTTCTTATCGCTATGTTTGTTAATAGAAGTCTAGAAAAACAAATTGAAAAGCAAATTAAACTAAATAAAATAATTGCTATAGTCGGTCCTAGACAAGTTGGAAAAACGACTTTATTAAAAAATATTTACGATAAATTAAAAGGTAAAAAAAAATTCATAACTTTTGACAATCAAAAAGATCTACTTTTATTTGAAGAAGACATAGATACATTTATAGAAAAATATGTTAAAGAGGTTGATTTCTTATTCATAGATGAAATACAATATTCTAAAGATAGTGGTAAAAAACTAAAATATGTTTATGATAATTTCAAAACACAACTATTCATAACAGGCAGTTCTGCTCCAGAATTATCTTTTCAAAGTTTAAAATACTTGGTTGGTAGAATAATAATTAATGAATTACACGGTTTTTCATTCGAAGAACACATTCTAGCTTCGAAACCAGAATACTTAGATATTTATTCCAAAGCGAAGTATAAAAAACAAACAATTCAAGAATTTAATAAATTATTAATTGAACATTTGACTTATGGTTCTTATCCTGAAATTGTGTTGGAAAAAGATGTTGAAAATAAAAAATTATTATTAAAAAATATTCAAAACACTTATCTTTTAAAAGAAATTAAAGATTTGCTCGGAATAAAAAACCAGTTGTTAATCCAAAAATTTATGAAATTCCTTGCTGTACAATCAAGTAATTTATTGGTTAAAGAAAATGTAAGATCTGAAATAGGTATATCTGAAAGGGAAACTAATGAATTCTTATCTATTTTAGAAAAAACTTTTTTGTGTAAACAAGTACAACCATTTTATAAAAACAAAAAGAAAGAACTTGTAAAAACTCCCAAATTATATTTTTATGATATGGGATTAAGAAATTCTGTGATTGACAACTTTTCATCAACAGAACAAGGCGTTATTTATGAAAACTTTGTTTTTCAAGAATTAATAAAAGAAAATATTAATCCTAAGTTTTGGAGAGCTAAATCAAAAGCTGAAGTCGATTTTATAATAGAAAAAGAAGGAAAATTATTGGCAATTGAAGTAAAATCCAAGAAAGAGCCAGGTATTGGAAAATCAGGTTATAGTTTTATAGAAAAATATTCTCCTGATTACTTCTTTATATTATCTCCTGAAAAAGAAGAATATTTATCTGTTAGCCAAACTAAAGTGTGTTTTTTACCTTTTGTAAAATTTATACCATACTTAAAAGATATTATTAATTAAATGATTCATCCTTTTACGTTCTCTGGTATGTACACGAATTTTTCAAACCTTTTCAGTCTGAACATTTGTAGTTCTTTTATACCTTTGAAATCTTCTTTTATTTTATTTATTATTCCTTCAAGCTCTGCATAATCTTTTACTTCAAGGTTGAGCTCGTAATCATACTTACTAGTAGTTTCGTCAATAAACAAAGTGTTTTTTATGTTAGAACTGTAGCTTATTAGTTGAGGGTATTTAATGTTTTTTTCAAAGATAATATTTAGTTTATGATATTCATATCCTATTTTTTCAATGTTTAAATTTATACTGTATCCTTTTATGATTTCTTTTTTTTCCAGTTTTTTAATTCTTTCTATTATTGTTCTTGATTGTACTTGTAGTTTTTTACTTATTTCAAGACTTGATAGTCTTGCGTTTTGACTAAGTAATTTTAAAATATCTGTGTCTAAATCGTCAAAGTTAACTTCTTTTTCATTTCCTATAGTTATTACTTTATTGTTGCCTTTTTCTACTAGGTAGTTTCTGTTGAAATGGTGTGCTCTAACGTAAGGGCTTATCTCTAATATTTCTGAATGGTCTTTGTAATGTTCTTTAAACTTATGTATGAATTCGTGAAAGTCAATAGTATGCTTCACCCAGGATATTACTAGACAATCTACAAATCCTGTGTTGATTGTTATTACATGGGCTTCGTCTTGTTTTTTTAACCATTCTGTTATTTCTTTTTCTTTTTCAGCTGTTGTTCCTTTAAATTTGATGTAAACTCGGAATCCTAAAAAACCAAGTAAGGTATTATCTATTATTGCGTGTGTTCCTAAAATAACTTCGTTTTTTTCTAGTTTTTTTAATCTGTAAAGTGTTGTGTTTTCGTTTAAACCTACTTTTTTGGCTAGTTCTTTAAGGCTTATTCTCGAGTTTTGGCTCATTTCAAACAATATCTTCTTATTTTTAACATCCATAAATTGAATAATTAAGCTTTTAGTATTTAAATATTGTCTTTTAATTCAATTTTTAGTTAAAATATTTTATATATTAATGAAATACTACTATTAAGTAAATACAAAATTAAGAAAGGAGGTGTTATGCAATGAATGAACAAAGAAAGCAACTTTACAAGGATCTTGAAGAAAGAACTCTAAATACGCCTTTAGAAAAATACGAAGGTGATTTACCGAACAATAATAGATTGTGGATAAAAAACTTAACGGATAGTGCATTTGGCAGTCATTATGATCTCCCATACATAAAATTATTCGAGCACTACGAAGAACTCGGAAAAATAAAACCAGGAGATAAGATATTCGAATCAACATCAGGAAGTGCGGGAATATCAGCAGCTAACATAGCTAGAGCACTAGGATATGAATGCCATATAGCGATACCTGAAGGTGGAGAACAAGCAAGAGTAGAAGCTATAAAAAATGCAGGAGCCCACATTCATCTAACTGATGCTAACAAATATGTGAATGGATTTTTAGATTTTAATAAAAGATTCTTGGCAAAAAATAGAGATGTATTTTTCTTAAACCATTCAATGGGAAGTGCAAAAGAACTAGTAAATGATGTAACTCTAAAAGCATTCGAAAATTTAGCGATGGAATCCCTAAGAGATATAGAACAAGAAAAATTAGATTATTTCATTCCTGCAATTGGTAACGGCTCATCCGTTTTAGGACCTGGAAGGATATTTCAAAAAAATGGAGTAGAAACAATAGGATTTGAACCATTCCAAGCAGGACTAGCATACAACATGCTACATCAAGGAAAATATGAAGAAACATATGGTATAGAACCAGGAACTCTTCCAAGAAGCATGCTTCCAGGAATGAGTTTTTCAATAAAAGGAAAACACTTACCTATCCCTCATATAGAAGAATCAATTAGAAGTAAGGTCTTAGAAGATGTAATATTGGTTAGTGATTGGCATACAGATGAGAACTACAAAGCTCTTACAGGAAAAGAATTAGATTCAAGCATTCCAAGATGGAACGAAGAAAAGTATAAAGATTTTGGAAGATCCACTAGAGCAGGAATAGCGGTGGCTAAACAATTATCAGAATCTATTGCTGATAAGGACTTATTAGTAATAGCATATGATAAAATGAACAGGTATGATAATCAGAGGTGAATGAAATGAAAAACTTACTGTTATTCGGAGGTTCAAGCGATATAGGTGAAAGCATTATAAATAATGTTTCAAATAGAAATATCTTCGTAACTTACAATAAGGGGGAAGTTAAACAGGATTGTGTGAATAAAATTAAATGTGATATAACTAACAAAAATGATCTTGACAAGGTATATGAATCAATAAATAATCTTGATGAAATAGTGTTCTCTGCAATGCCTGAATTTTTACAAGGTGTAAATGATTTTACAGGATATGAAGAATCAGAAAAATTACTTAGAGGGCACATATATGCTTTAACACAAGGCCTTAAAAAAATTAATGAACACGGAAAAATAATAATGATGTCTGGACAATCAGCAGATAATGGATTGCCGGCTGCGGCTTATATGGGTGCTAATATGGCTTATATGAATAATATAGCTAAGTCTCATAATAGCTTATCTGAAAATATTCATATGTGCGATGTACAATTAGGACCTGTAGATACTAAGATGTGGAATAGAGTCTTGCCGGATAATAAAACAACTTATGGTGGTAAGGAATCATTTATGAATCCTGATGATGTTGCGAAGTATGTAAGCTTCATATTAAATCAGGAAGTCATGCCAACAAAAATAATCTTAGACAATTATTATTCTTTAAAAAAATGATTTTCACTATATCAAGTATTCCAAAGGATATTCGTTTAGTTTATGAACTTCTTTCCAGTGCACA
>CAZAFP010000061.1:0-4436 GCA_964484835.1 uncultured Methanosarcinales archaeon | reverse complement strand
AATACATCACAGGTCAACAAAACTCTTCTAAAATAGAAAAACACATAAATGTTCTAATTATTATAACGTTTGTTTTAAAAATGAGAACGATAATAAAAAAGCAATACTGGGATATCTTAAGCGTTTTTTACAAAAACAAAAACAAGCCGACGCACTTAAGAGAACTGTCTAGAACTATTAACTTAAAAGAAGGATCCTTATCTAGACATCTAAACAATTTATTAAAAGAAAAAATCTTAACTTACGAAATCGAAGGTAACTTAAAAAAATTCAAAATAAAAAACAAACCTGTTAATAACAATATCTAAAGAAATCTCGAAAAACTTCCGAATTTACTTACTGAATCGAATAATTTATATAAAAAGAAACAAGAAGTATTTTTCATGAAAAAAGTTTTAGTAACTGGAGGCGCCGGATACATAGGTAGTATCGTTGTTAAGGATTTGATCAGCGAAGGTTTTGAAGTAGTGGTTGTTGACAATTTATCTAAAGGCCTTAAGAGTTTAGTAGATAAAAAAGCAAAACTAATCATAGGCGATTTAGTAAATCGAGAATTCTTAAAAAGTGTTTTTTCAAATCACGAGTTTGACGCGGTTATTCACTTCGCATCTTACAAAGACGCAGAGGAATCAATGATTAATACAGAAAAATATTCGGATAATATAACAGGAATGTTGAACTTATTAAACGTGATGAGCGAATACGACGTGAAACAAATTGTTTTTTCATCTTCCGCAGCGGTTTATGGCGAGCCCAGGGAAGAAGTGATAACAGAAGATCATCCTAAGAATCCTCTGAATTTCTACGGATTCACAAAGCTAGAAGGAGAACGCTTACTATCATGGTTTTACAAATTAAAAAAAATAAACTTCACCGCTCTAAGATACTTCAACGTAGCAGGAGATGGCGGATTAAATTATTTGGATCCCGATGCTAAGAACATATTCCCTATTATTTGCGAAGTTGTTTCTGGTAAAAGAAACAAGCTTAAAATATTCGGGGACGATTACGAAACAAAAGACGGGACTTGCGTAAGAGATTACATTCACGTATCTGATTTAGCTAATGCTCATATAAAAGCACTGACTTTGAAAGGATCTAATTTCATAAACCTGGGTTCTTCAAAAGGATATTCTGTTCTTGATTTAGTAAATGCATTCAAAGAAAAAGGAACTGTGGATTTTGAAATAGTTGAAAGAAGAGAAGGGGATCCTGCGAAGCTCATAGCCAATAATTCTTTAGCCAAAGAACTTCTTAAATGGGAGCCCAAGCATGGATTAAAAGAAATGATAGAAAGCACGTTAAATGCTTACAGATAATACTCTTTATACCACTTTACGAATAATTTAACGCCTTCTTCCACGCCAATCCTTGGTTCATAACCGAGTAATTCCTTCGCCTTAGTAATGTCGCCACTCGTTTTAAGAACATCTCCTGGTTGTATTTCTTTAAAATTAATCCTTGCCTTCTCACCAGTAGCTTTCTCAATAGCTTTGATAAAATCCATTAACTTAACCGTCTGACCTCTTGCAAGGTTTATTATTTCATAACCCGATTTTTTTTCATAACTACTAACTACGCCCGAGACGATATCATCAACGTAAGTAAAATCCCTGAACATCTCTCCGTTATTATAAACTTCTATCTCTTTACCTTCTAAGATTTTCTTCGTGAACTTAAAAGGCGCCATATCCGGCCTTCCCCACGGGCCGTAGACTGTGAAGAACCTCAAACCAATCATTTCAATACCATAAAGATGGTGGTAAGTATAAGCAGTTAACTCATTACTCTTCTTAGTAGCTGCGTATAAAGAGATTGGCTTATCCAGCTGAAAACTTTCTTTAAAGGGCGCTTCTTCACAATTCCCATAAACACTACTTGACGAGGCATAAACAACTTTTTTAACGCCTTTCTTACGCGCATATTCAAAAACTTGTAAAGTACCTCTGTTATTAGCAGTTTCGTAAGCCAAAGGATTTTCTAGTGAATAGCGAACACCTGCTTGCGCTGCCAAGTGAATAATACCATCTACCCTTTCAACATCAACTCCTTCGCTAATATCTTTTTCATAAAAAGTAAATCCATGACCTTTTAACATTTTTAAACGATCTTTCTTTAAAGAAACACTATAATAAGAATTCAAATTATCTATTCCAACTACTTCATAACCTTCTTTTAATAATTTTTTAGCGACGTGAAATCCTATAAATCCCGCACAGCCCGTCAATAATATTTTTTTCATCTATAATTTGTATTCAATAATTTTTATTTAAACTTTGTTTTTTCCGGTTTCGAGTGGGAGTTGTTAATAAAGATTGTTTTTTTCTTAATAAGTATGAAAAAATATTTTTTAGACATTTGTATTTGGATTGATTTATATGAGGATAGAAAAGGGTATGATAAAGAGCCTCTTGGTGATTTTGCCTTGAAATTATTTTTTTATATTAAAAAGAATGGTTTTAAAATAGTAATATCTGATTTGACTATTAAGGAGCTTGAAATGAATTATTCGTTGGAAGAAATAAAGGGTTTGTTGAAGCCTTTTGAGAGTTTGTTTGAAAAATTGATTGTTGATAAAGAATTATTAAGCGAGGCAAAGAGTTTGGCTGAAAAAAGAGATTTGCCTAGAGGAGATGTTTTGCATGCTTTAATTGGTAAAAAGAACGGTTTTATTTTAGTCACGAGAGATAAGCATTTTAATTTTTTAAAAGACATTGCAGATTATTTTAAACCAGAGGATATTATTTAAATTCTTTTTCTAATTCTTCAAAAGCTTTTTTTCTAAGTCTTCGTAAGTCTTCATCAGTTGTTTTCTTACTAGATAGTCCTTTTAATGTTATTAGTTCTTTCATTATTTCTTTTGTTCTTGCTTTCTCCACTTTATCTCTTAACGCGTTTCTTATGAACTCTGTTCTGTTTTGGTAGTTCTGATTCTTCACTATAGAGTCTATTTCTTTTAGGAAGTTTCTTTCGAGTTTTAAAGTAATTAAATTAGTAACCATATATATAAAGTATATTTATTGTATATATAAACTTTTCTGAACGTAATTCGTGAATTTTCCGGATTTTCAGCAAGAAGCGTTATTAAAACAGTATGTTCTTTTTCATTCTATGACCAAAGAGTTAGCTATTTCAGACAATATAAAGAATAAAATCTACACAGTCAGAGGAAAGCAAGTAATGCTAGACAGAGATTTGGCAGAATTGTATTGTGTCAGCACAAAAGTTTTGAATCAGGCAGTAAAAAGGAATAAAGAACGTTTTCCTGAAGACTTTTGTTTTCAGCTAAGTCTTCTTGAGAAAGAAGAACTGGTCACAAATTGTGACCACCTCTCCCCACTTAAGTTTTCATATGTTTTACCACATGCTTTCACTGAGCAGGGCGTTTCCATGTTATCAGCTGTTTTAAAGAGTAAGAAAGCTGTAGAAATTAGCATAAACATAATGAATGCTTTTGTCGCTATGAAGAAATATTTAAGCAATAACAAATATGTATTCGAAAAGTTTCAACAAATAGATCAAAAACTAGAAACTCATGACGAACAATTTAATAAAATCTTCAAAGCTTTAGAAAGCAAGGATTTGCCTGAGAAAGGCATTTTCTTTGATGGTCAAGTGTTTGATGCTTACAAGTTCATAATTGATTTAATTAAATCAGCTAATACTAACATTGTTTTTTCGAAATATTTAAATAATAAATTCCTATTTATAGGATTAATTAATCTTAAAATTAGGAAAATGTTAAAAAAAACACACAAAATATTAGACACATTCATAAAAAACCCTACGAAGACATACTTATTTGAAGAAATAAAAAAACACACAAACAGCTCCTCGGACAGTTACACATACGAGTCTTTAGAATCTTTTGTAAAAAACAAAATATTAATCAAAGAAAAAAGAGGAGGTGTATCATTCTATAAATTAGCAAAAACTCCTAAAACCATTTCTTACCTTACAATCGTTAGCGAATATATCGCTTGGAATAACAATATTTCAGAAACAATAAACGATCTTATTAAAAAAACAAACCATAAATTCTTCTCACTGCTAGTTGTAGGCAGTTATGCAAAAGGAACACAAACACAAAAATCTGATTTAGACGTAATAATAATATCTAACAACACAAAAAAAATATACGCGGAATTAAGACAGTACTGCGAATTAAATATACCCCAAATACATTTACATGTATTTACAGAAGAAGAATTCAAGCAGATGTTATTATCAGACGATTATAATTACGGTAAAGAAGCTGTAAAAAACAATTTAATATTCTTCGGAGCAGATACTTATTATAAAATAATATTTGAGGCGATAAAAAACGGGTTCTCTTATTAACATATACCTCGACAGATCAAAAAACGAAATACACGTTGCAGAAGCACTAAAAAGAATCACAGAAAACGAAAAAGATAAACTAAACTTTAAAATCT
>CAZAFP010000060.1:0-4482 GCA_964484835.1 uncultured Methanosarcinales archaeon | reverse complement strand
ATGTTTGATTGACCGCTTATTATTAACTTATAACAATCGTTTCTTTTGTCTTTATATGGTTTTGTAGTTACGATTCCGTAATTGAGAAGAACTGTTTTTAATTGACTTATTAGCTTTTCACTTTTTGAATTGTAAGTTAACTCTACGGATTTACCATCATGCCTCTTGTCTTCTTTTAATATAACGCTACCATCTCCTTCGAATAAGCCTGTTAAGAATGAAGCTAATACTTTTTTAGGACTTTGTAAAACACTAAAAGGTATTTCTTTATAATTTGATCTTTTTAATGTTAAACCATTATTTTCTAAAGTCTTCACAACCTTTTGCTGGTAAATACTTAATTCTTGACTTCCATCATTTAAAATCCTCTCATATAATTTTATTCCTCTGAACTTCTTTTGCAATATTTTTTTAACTTTACTATAATATTCCTTGTTTTGATTACAGAATAGTATTTGTTTATTATGATAACTTCCCTCGGCAGTTATTGCTCCTAATACGAACGCTAAATCCTTATCTAACTTTTTAGGTATTGAAACGTTATCGTACCTTTTATTATTAACTTCTTTTAATTTAAAATATTCTTTACTGAACAAATCAGATTTTCTGTTAAGAACTAAAACATCTTTTTTAGTTATATCTTCTAATAACTTCCACTTTAAAGTAGGACTTCCAAACTCGTCTAACGACCAAGTAAGAACTGGATGATTAAGACTTCCTCTTATTTTATAACCTTGTTCTGTTTCTACCTCTATAACGTCATGTTTTCCCGAATTGAAAAATTTAGAAGCTTTATTTTTGTTTAAGTAACTAGCAACTTTCAAGTTTATCTTATCTTCTTTCTTATTTGATAACGAACTAATTTCTATTAAACCCTTATCGGTTAGTAAAAGACTGTCTCCACTTATACAATACCTCATAGCCGCAGCATTATCTCCGTCTATACTTCCGAAGTTACCATGGCCCTGGACTAAACGATACCTCAAGGAGAAATCCTGAGCCATCCTGACAAGCGAGTCGTATACAGCGCTGTCTCCATGGGGGTGGAACTTACCAAGTACTTCACCCACAATCCTAGCGCTTTTTCTATAAGCACTTTTATGAGTCATACCCATACTATGCATGGCATATAATATTCTTCTATGAACTGGCTTTAATCCGTCTCTGATGTCTGGTAGGGCTCTCCCTACTATCACTGACATAGAATAAGCAAGATAAGCATCTTTCATCTCGTCTTCAATCACTTGCGTATTAACTATAGAATTTTTACCGGTATCTTCTTCTGTCATATTCTTATTTAGAATTTCAAACTATATATAAGGTTTTTGATAAAAAAATTAATAAATTAAAAGTCTTTGCGATACTACATGAATTTAAAATACTTGGTTTTTGCACTGGCTCTGATTTTAATTGTTGGTTGTGAAGCAGACATTGAAGAAGTTACGGAACAAAACAAGACTAGAGATATTCTTTTGGAAGATTTACAAAATCCTTGGGGATTATCTTTCGTAGGAGAAGAATTATTATTAGTCACTGAAAAGCCAGGTGGTTTGAAGTTAGTTAATTTGTCTTCTTTAGAAATTTATGATATTGAAGGAACCCCTTTGGTTGATGAAGTAGGACAAGGGGGTCTGTTAGACGTTGAATACTCAGAAGGTTTTGTTTACCTTACCTATTCATCAGGTAATGGTGAGGGTTATGCTACTCACCTTGGAAAGGGAGAATTTTCTTATGAAGATTTTTCTATTAACAATTTTGAAGTTTTGCACGTAGCAACTCCTTTTATGAGTGGAGGAGCTCATTTCGGATCTAGAGTGATGGTAGATGAGGATTATGTTTTTTACAGCACGGGAGACAGGGGTCAGAAGGATTTCGGCCCTGATCATGTAAGTCAAGACACTGGGAATTATTTAGGGACTGTAATAAGACTCTACAAAAACGGCTCTGTTCCTAGTAATAATCCTTTCGTTGATGACGATGAAATATTAGACGGTATATATTCTTATGGACATAGAAATGTTCAAGGTCTAGCGGTTAATCCTTTCACAGGAGAACTATGGGCTAGCGAGCACGGAGAAAGAGATGGTGACGAAATCAATATAATAGAACCGGGAAATTATGGCTGGCCTATAACACATACTGGTTGTAGATATGGTACGGATATCCCTGTCTCTGACGATCCTTTCGACAATCCTGACGTTATCAATCCTGTTTATTATTGGGAATGTGGCACGGGTGGATTCCCGCCTGCTGGTATGACTTTTTATGATGGAGACGTAGAGGAGTGGCACGGCAAATTATTCTTAGGAGGACTGGCAAGTCAGTACCTGGCTAGTTTTGAAGTAGATGATGATGTTAAAGAGTCCGACTCTTTATTGGAAGATGAAGGCTGGAGAATAAGAGATGTTAAACAATACAATAATGATTTACTAGTCATAACTGATAACGGATTCCTCGTTAGAATAAGCAAATAATTCATTCGACCTTCACTATCTGACTGTCTTGCTGATTCTTATGTATTTTAAAGGTCTTACCGCAATAAACACATCTTTTGCTTTTGTTAGAAACATCAGTCAATTTTTTTAATTTAGGATCTGTTCTCTGAGTATTTTTACAATTCGGACATACAACTATGAAAACCATGATTAAAGGGAAGTTGTCTATATTTACAAATTTTTTGTAAAATTAGACGCTTTTTTTATAAAATATTTTAAAATTCAGACAAATTAGTGTTTTGTGGTGAGCTAAGAATAATTCTTGGGACACAACAAAATATTTATAGTTGTGATGTTTACACTTATTTATGGAATTCGTAGGAAGAAAAAAAGAATTAAAAGAACTTGAAAGCATTTATGGCTCAAACAAACCTGAATTAATACTTGTGTATGGTAGAAGAAGACTTGGAAAAACAACTCTCATAAAAAAATCACTTCCTAAAAACTCTTTGTATTTTTTGTTAACAAAAGAAAAACCTCTCTTAAACTTGAAAAATTTTAAAGAAGGGCTTAAAAAAATAAATCCTCTCTTAGCAGATGTAAATGCTGATTCCTGGGAAGAGTACTTTAGAAAAACACATGAATTTATTCCTGAAAACTTTGTAATTGTACTGGATGAATTCCCTTATTTAGTATCTCAAGATAAATCTTTAAAATCTCAGTTTCAGAAAATATATGATGAATACTTAAAACCTAGGAATATAAAACTTATACTGTGTGGAAGCTCCAAATCAATAATGGAAGACCTTCAAAGCTACGAAAGCCCTTTATATGGTAGACGAACAAAATCTGTGAAGCTTAAACCATTTTCATTAAAAGAATCATTTCAATTTCTAAAAAAAGGAACTGGTGAGTTAAAATTAAAAATACACTTAATTACAGGGGGAATACCTTATTATCTAGAACAATTTATTGATGTAGAAAATGAAAAAAACTTAGAGGAAAAATTATTGAGTGAAATGAGTATATTTAATGATGAAGCGTATTTCTTGTTAAAAGAAGATTTTAAAGAAATATCGAATTATTTTACTATTTTAAAATACATAGCTAGAGGAAAAGAATCTTTTACAGAGATAAGTGATGTTTCACTTGTAGAAAAAAGTTCTTTATCTAAATATTTGCAAAATCTTGAAAGAATGGGTTATGTAAAAAATGAAAAGTCTTTTTTTTCAAAGCAAAATAGCAAGAAAACTAAATATGTCCTAATTGATAATTTCTTATATGTTTGGTTTAATGTCATTTATAAATATTTAAATAATGAAAAACATGATTTAAACACTGTTTTCGGCAAATTATTCGAACAAGAAACAAGGAATATTTATTCTAAACATTATGAAGAAGTAAAGCCTTATTTTAAAAAAGAAGTTGAGATAGATTTCTTAGCAAGGAAGAATAATAATATTTTGTGTGTGGAATGCAAATTCACAAGTAAAGTTAATGATTCTGTTCTTAAAAGTTTAAAGAACAAGATAAAGGAATTACCTTCAGGGTATGATTATAAAGCCAAAGTTATATCGTTGAATGATTTGGAGTTACTTCTAAAACTAACTTAGTTTTTGTGGTGAGCTAAGAATAATTCTTGGGACACAACAAAATATTTATATATTGATAAATATATCTATAAGTATGGATAAAAATATCTATTTGTCTAAGAATGAAATTGAAATATTAACTTTTTTTACAGCAAATTTAACAAAAAAATATAATAAAAGAAGCGTAGCTTTAAAATTAAATAAAGACCCATCACAAATACATAAAGTAATCACTAATTTAATAAAAAAAGAGTATTTAACAAAAGATGAGAATAACTTATTGTCTTTAGATTATAAAAAGAACATAAATGAACTATGCTATATAGAAAGCTTAAAAACAAAATCTTTTTCCGATGAAACCATAAGATTTTTCGTAAATCAAACAATAAACAATATTAAAGAAGAATACTTAATACTAATTCTGTTTGGCTCAGCAGTGGAGAAAAAAAATACAA
>CAZAFP010000059.1:0-4515 GCA_964484835.1 uncultured Methanosarcinales archaeon | reverse complement strand
TATTTATTTAAGTCCTAGTTATAAATCTTCTTTGTCTATCCCTGAGAGGGCTGTTCTTTATGTGAGTGGTTTTAATGATTTTTTAAGTGGTATAAAGACGTGTTATTCTAAATTATTTTCTGAAAAGGAAGTTAGGCATAGAAAAAATATAGGTGTTAAAAATTTTACTTCTGCTTTAATAGTTCAGGTTTTCAAGCCTTACTTGGCTTCTATCGAGGCCGGGTATTCTGAAGAAGGTATTAGTTTAAGTTCTTATAAAGGCCTTCCTGATATAACAGGGGGTGTTGCTAAAGATGTTTCTTTTTGTAATCCAGGCTCTGTGGAGATTGAAAATACTGTGGTTGGAAGCCAAGAATTTAAACTCGTAGAGGGAGAGTATAGTTCTGAGTTATTCAAGTATTATCTCAAGTCTAATGCTTATGATAAAAAAGTAGATGATGTTGTTTTATCAGAGGCTGTCCGTATTTGTAAGCGTTTAAGTCTTGGCAGTAACGTGAATTGTTTATTTGGTACTGATGGTTCTAATTTAGACGTTCTTTATGTTGAAGGATTCAGGGAAGAAAGTAATGACGATGTTGAAGAATATAGTGTGTTTAAAAAGAATGATTCTGATATTGCAACAGCCGAAAATTTGGAGGAACCTCTCGAAGAAGAAAGTGATTTTAAATCCGGAGGAGAGGCTGAAGAGGATGTTGTTGAAGATAAAGTGTTTGAAGATTCTTCAGGAGTGGTTGATGATTCTGAAGATGAAGAATCTGATGAAAATTCAAAGGTTGTAGTTGATTCTGATGTGGTTGATAATGAAATAAATGCGGATGAATATATTGATACGGATGTCGTTATTAGCTCAGAGGGAGATTTTGAAGATGATTCGAATGTTAAAAAGACCATTTCTGAGAATTCAGGTGAGAATCTGGATGTTTCTTTGGAAAAGGAAAATGCTTCTTTTGATGAGGATGAAGATGTTATATCTGTTGATTTAGAGAAGAGTTATGATGAAGTTGATGAAGATTTCATAGATTCTGCTATTAAAGAGTATCAAGAAGAGGTAGAGTTTAAGCCTGAAGGGGAAATTCAAGAGAGTTCTGAAGTCCTTGAGGGTGGTGCTGAAGATAAAGTTATTGAATATGATTCTGATGATTCCTCTGAAGATGATGATTTCTTATTTGACGGTGTCGGTGATGGCGTGGCTGAAAGTTCGGAAGATGAAAATAAAAGGGTTAGTGAAAAGCCGAGTAGTTTAAAATTTTTAGAAGAGGAATTTGATGTATTAATATCTGCTATGTACAAAGAATCTTTCGGTTCTCATCCTGATGGTGTTGAGCAGGCTATTCTTGATTTAGATATGAAGTATGGTTTTAAAGATATTGATAAGCTTTTAACTTTTAAAAGAGAAAAGGACGAATCTTTAGCAGATTTCATTAGGGACTTTATTGAGAGGTCGAAATGATATTTGAAAATCTTTTCAAATCTAAAAAAAGAATGCCTAGGATTTACGAGATTGAGAAGAAGGATTCTAAAATAAATAAGCAAATGTTTGATTTGATTCTTGAGGTTGAAAATGTTTTAAATGATTTAAAAGATGCTGTTGAAAGTGATAAAACTTCTGCTAAGCATGCTAAGGTTGCTGAATTGGAAAATGTTTTGCTGAGGTTGAGTTCTAAAGTTGAGGCTGTAAGGGAAGATGTTAATACTATTATGAGTATTAAAACTCAGAATAGTGATTTTATTGCTTTAAATGACGAGGAATATTTGAGGGATAAGTTAGAAAATATAGATCGTATTTCTAAAGCTTTGGACGAGTTGGTTGATTTGGTATCTCACAGGCCTAGTAGTGAGGAATTAAAAAGATATGTTGTTGATTACTTGTCTTCAAGGATTAGTATGGTCGTGGATGCTTTGAATAAGATTGTTAAAGATGATAAGCAATTGAATTTTGTTTATTCTAGATTAGCGGATCTCTAGGTCTAGTATTTTTCTAGTTAGACTTTTATGTATGTATTCTTCGAAGCTTTGTTTTAAAGTCCATGGCTTGGGTATTGTTATTTTTTCTTGTTTAGGTATGCATATTATTGCTTTTTTTGTGTCGTGTTTTAGTGTTTCGTTAATCAGTTCTTGTATCGTATTTGTTTTTTTAGAGCTTCTTCCGTAGGGTAGGTCTGTTACTATTGCTTCAGTGGTTATTTTCTTTTTTGTACTGTCTGCTTTTTCAAGTTCTATGTTTAAGTTGTAGTGTTCCGCGTTTTTCTTTGCCATTTCCAGGCTTTTTTGATCTATGTCGATTCCTTTGGCTTTTATTCCTATTATATTTGCTTCTATTAGTATTCCTCCTGATCCGCAGAAAGGGTCTGTTATTTCTTTTGCGTTTGTCAGGTTTATCATGGCTCTTGCTAGTTGTGGGTCTATGCTTGTTGGTTTCTGGTAGGGTTTTTGGTGGGCTTTTCTTTTGTTTATGTTTTTGTCTTCTTTGTAGATTAATTTGTGTATGTCTCCTTCTATTATTTTTAGGGTTGTTTCGGGGTTGTCTAGCTTTATTTTTGCTTTTGTTTTTTCTTGTATTTTTTTAGCGTATTTGGTTATTATTTCTGGTTTGTTGTCTATTTTGAATGTCTTTGTATTTATTTTTTTCAAGTCTATTTTTTGCCATGCTTTTTTTGTAAGTGCTAGGTTTTGTATTTGTTTATTAGTTTTTATTTTTACTAGTGGTTTGTTTTCTTGTATTATTTTGCCTAGTTTGTTTTCTGCTTCCGCTTTGCTAAGCAGGTAATTTTTTTGTTTCAGTTCTAGCCAGATTTCCATTTTTCTTGGTTGTATTTTTTTGTTTATTTTTAAAATTTTACAAAAAAACTAGTGTTTCATATTTGAAACAGTGTTTCAAAATAGAAACACTTATATATTTGTAGTCGGTAACTAGCTCTATGGACAGGAAAAAAATAGTAGAAACTTTATTCGATAAAAAAGTAATAAAGATTCTGAGATTATTCATAAACAACCCTGATAATAGATATTATTTAAGGGAAATTTCTAGAATAGCTAAAGTTTCTCCTGCATCAACTTATCGTGTATTAAAAAGTATGAAAGAATTAGAGCTCATAAAAGAATACAAGGACAAACACTTAAAAACTTATAGCATTGACAAAAAAAATTCTTCTTTATTTTCTCACCTGCTTGAAGACAAAACTAGTGCTGTGGAAGAGTTTGTAGAGGCTGTGAAAGACATTTACGGTTTAGAGAAAGTAATAAAGCATGGTGAACAAGAAAAAAATAAAATAAATATGTTGTTGTTAGGTAAGGGTATTGATGAAGAAAAAATAAGAAAAACTGTTGTTGATGTAAAACAAAAATATGGCTTAACTATAATCTTTCTCGTCTTATTACCTGATCAATACGAACAATTATTAGACATGGGTCTATATCCTGGCAAAAAAGAAATACTTTATGAGTCTTAAAAATATATTTTGGTGTATACTATGTTTTATTACAATAATATTTAAATAGTACCTTTCCAAAGTATTAAATTAAAGGGATTTGGAGTGGTTTGAGACGGCTTTAACAGAAGCTTTATCACAATCCTTTTTTCAACAGTTAGACTTCGTAGTGTTATGACTTCAGATAGCTTTAGCTATGCCTATGTTTAACTGTAAAAACACAAAAAAATATATATTGGAGGGGGTCAAATGAGCCAAGAACAAAATAATATAGAAGTAGGACAAGCCAACATCAAAGTAGTAGGAGTCGGTGGAGGAGGCGGGAACGCAACTAACTGGCTATATATGAAAGGTATAGAAGGCGCGGAAATAATTGCGTGTAATACCGACAAACAACATTTAGATTTAATCGAGGCTGATAAAAAATTCTTAATCGGACAAGACTTAACAAGAGGATTGGGTTGTGGTGGATTCCCTGAAAGAGGCGCTGAAGCAGCTCAAGAATCTATTTCTGTAATAAAAGAATCCTTAAAAGGAGCAGACATGGTCTTTGTATGTGCAGGTATGGGAGGAGGAACTGGAACAGGAGGAGCCTCTGTAGTAGCACAAGTAGCAAAAGACAATGGAGCAATTGTAATCGGAACCGTAACTATGCCTTTCAAAATAGAAAGAGCAAGAGTAGATAAAGCAGAATACGGATTACAAGAACTAAGAAAAGTATCTGATACAGTAATTGTAATTGACAATAATAAGTTAGTTCAAATAGCTGGAAACTTACCTGTACAACAAGCATTCGCTGTAGCAAACGAATTAATCGCTACAATGATAAAAGGAATCGTAGAAACAATCGCGGTACCAAGCTTAGTTAACTTAGACTATGCAGACGTAAGAACCATAATGACTAATGGAGATGTCGCAGTAGTAGGACTAGGATCAAGCGATACAAATAACAGAGTAGAAGAAGCTGTAAAAGGAGCTCTAAGCAATCCATTATTGGACATCTCTTACGAAGGAGCAAGCGGAGCAATCATACACATCCACGGCGGATTAGACATGACTCTGGATGAAATAAGCAAAGTAGGAGAGA
>CAZAFP010000058.1:0-4590 GCA_964484835.1 uncultured Methanosarcinales archaeon | reverse complement strand
GAATACCTGCAGAGATTGCTTTCAGTAGTGTATCTGAAGTTATGAAAGGAACTGCAAGTGGTAGATTTTTTGAATTAGCATCTAATAACATAGTAAAACTAGGTATGAGTGCAGAGAGTGCTATCTTTGACAAAGATGTGGGTGCCTTACAGTATTATCCTAGCAGTATTATTGAGAGCAGTATGAAGGTTTTTGTTGAGAGCAGCCGTAAAGGTCCTTTAGTTGCTAGTCAAGCTTTGATTACAGTAGCAGAGTACATAAAATCTATGCATCGCGTAGATGAAAGATTGAAGGATTTAATGGCAGACATCATCAGCAATATGAAAAGCCAGATTAGTTTTTTAACCCCTGTGATTTCAGGTATAGTTGTTGGTATTACCAGTATGATTAGTCAAATACTCGGTAGTTTAGGAGAGAGAATGGATGATTTTGAAGCAGAAGGAGGAATGCCAGGAGGCAACATAATGGAGGATTTATTCCAGTCAGGAGGTGTACCTACTTATTTTTTCCAAGCCATAGTAGGACTTTATGTTGTTCAAATAAGCTATATAATGACTATTATTATTAATGGTATTCAGAATGGTACTGATAAGATGGCAGAGTATGACCTTTTAGGAAGTAATATGATAAGAGCCTCTTTACTTTATTCTGCTTTAGCAGGTATAGGAACCATAGTCTTTAGCGTGATAGCCTCCACCATAGTAAGTGGTTTATAAAAAAAAGTGTAAAAAAATTTATTTATTACTAGAATTAAAAACATTACTTAAATCAACACTAGCTTCTTCAAATTCTGATAAATCCTTTTTTGGTTTTCTCTCAGGAGTTTTGAAGGTTGGTTTTGATTCCTCTTTCGATTCTTCTTGGGATTCAGGGTCAGAATCTTCTTTTTGAGTTTCAGTTTCTGATTCTTCCCTTTGAGTTTCTTGAGAAGACTGTTCTTGTTCAGGTTCTTCTTTTATGCCTGCCGCTTCGTATAAAGAAACTTTTGACAAATCAGGTTCTTCCTCTTGCTTTTGTTCTTGCTTTTGTTGAACAACAGACTCTTGAGGTTTGTCCTTTATTAAATTCTGTTCGTATTTTTCTACAGTTTTAGGAATTTCCTCCTCAGAAGACTCTTTTTTAGGTTCTTCAGGTTCTCTTAAAACTTTTTCTTTTGACTCATGGCTTTTGTCAGTTGCTTTCTTACTTATAGCCGATTCTGTTTGAGTCATGCTTTTAGCCATCCTTATAGCTTCTGTTTCTGAAACTGCAAGACCTGATTCCCTCAGAGTTTTTGCTAAGTTCCTTACTTTTTCATTATTTATATCATTTATTGAGTTCATCTTTACATTATTACACGATTATTGTTATTATATAAATTTTTGGGTCTTGCAAATATAAAAAGTGTCTTTTTTTTGTTGTAAAACTTCTACGTTGAAGTTTTCTTCGAGAATGCTTTTGATTTTATTTTTTGAAGGACTTTCTTTTAATAAGGATACTGCTAATATTCCTTCTTTTTTTAAGTGATTTTTTAAATTAGTCAAAGCTTTTGTTTTATTTTCGAAATGATGAGCTACAGTTATGCATATTATCAGCGAGAATTTTTTTTCGAATCTGAAGTTTTCGGCATTGTTAACTTGGACGTCAGCATTTCTTTTAGATCTGGCTATCTTTATCAATTCTTTAGACGGATCTAAACCTTTGTAATTGGAGAAATATTCCGCGGCGATGCCTGTTCCGCAACCTACATCTAGAACGTCGTAATCATTGCCAATGTGTTTTATGAGAAAATCTAATTTTTCTCTTTGTTCATCACCATGTAATTCTTCATAACCTTTTGATATTTCATCATAATACATATAAATCACCGAAAACTATAAAAAAGATAGTGACATCTTTTGTTAAAGTGATAAAATGGGATTAAACAAGACTTTTTTAATTTTGGGTTTGGCAGTAGCACTCTTGATAGGAGGATGTACAACATCAGCGGAAGGAAGTCAAGAATATGATTACTTGCCAGCAGGCGGACAAGGATGCGGATTTTCAGCAGAGTACGAAGAAAATAGTACACCGGAAATTCCACTAGAAGAAGAAACCACTAAAGAATTTTATTTTTGATTTGAAAAATGGCGAGTAAACGTGCTAGGAAGAAAAATAAGTCTATAAAACAAGAGAAGCAGAAACAGAGAGAGCTCGAAGAGAAAAAAAACAAGTTTTTAAAATATACAGGAATATTTCTAGCCACGATAATCTTAGTTTTTTTAATATATTTATGGATAAGCAATATTAACAGTCCGGGATACGTACCTTCTAGTGATGTCGGAGCCAGCATAGGACCTGAAGATGCTGAAGTTGTAGTTTTAGAATTTGGTTGTTTTACTTGTCCATTCACACAGCAGTTTAACCAGAATGTTATGCCTGCTTTGATAGAGGAATACAGCGACAGAGTCAAGTTTGTTTTTAGAAGCAGTCCTATTTATTCTAATCCAGGAGCTGAATTGTCTTCTATCGCAGGAAAGTGCGCAGATCAACAAGGAGATTTCTGGAGTTATGCAGAGGATTTGTTCAGCGCACAGTCATTTAATGAAGCGACTGTCTTGAATTTAGCAGAGCAGAATGGTTTAGATGTTGGAGAATTTGAAAATTGTTTGGCAGATGATTCGATGGCTGATCTAGTAAGAGATGATTATGACGCAGCAAGAAGGGCGAGGATAACTGTAACGCCGACTTTATTTGTTAATGATGTTAGGATTAACGGAGCTGTAGATATTGGTTCTTTAAGACGTTTGTTGGACGATAAGCTAGAAAAGTACGAATAAAGCCAAATACCATAAAATATATAAACTAGTTTCTACTCTTTTGTAACAACAAAGACAAGGGGGTTTTGCCTAATGAAAAAACACATTATTATCATAACAGCCATGTTATTGCTACTACCTATAGTTGCAGGAGCACAAATAACCAGCAATCCTACAACTAATGCAGAGGTGGCAAAAGAATGGACGTATCAAGTAGAAGTTGATACCAACGAGAACATAACATATGCTTTGGAAGAAAAACCAAGCAATATGGATATTAACAACACAGGATTTATGTCTTGGACACCAAGCCAAGAAGGACAATACGACGTCAATATAAGTATATACAACGAGTCCAACAACGTATTATTGACGAATCAAGAATTCACAATAGCAGTAACAGCAATTTCTTCCCAATTCAACTTAGATAATGTAGAATTAGGAAGTGACGATTTGGAAAGAGGATTTAGAGAAACAGAAACAGTAAATATAGAAAACACCGGATCTTTCGAAATAACTAATGTGGAAGTTGAAGATACTATAGGAAGTAAATATAATACGGCTATAAGTACTGCAGGAACCACAATAGACCCTCACTCCGAGCTTACTATGACTATTTCATACGACGTTCCTGAAGACGAAAATAGCGAGAGGAAAAGAATAGGAAGCATTACTTTAACAGGAGAGTCAGAAGGTAATGATTTGTCTCTAACAAGAAATGTTTATTTAACCACAAAAAACAATCTTGTAATTGATGAGATAGAAGTCAGAGTCGACGGAAGAAGAGACAGAATGACTAGCGACGGAGTTATAGACAGACAAGCCCAGATGGATAGCAGTATAGAATTAACCTTAAGACTTCTTAATGATGGAGATATAGATATGGAAGATGTTGATGCGGAAATATACGCTCCAGACATTCCTGATGCTGATGGATTAGATGATTTCATAAGAAGAATAAGACCTGGTAGAACAGAGAGTATAAGTTTCGACTTCGAATTAGACCCCAGAGACATCAATCCTGAAGACGAACCTTTCGAAATAGAAGTTCTTGTTACAGGAATAGATGAAAATAATGCTAGACACGGAGAAGTCTGGTTCCTAGAATTAGAACTCGACGTTGATAGAAGAGATGTAAGAATTGTAGAATCCAGAGTAAGACCTGAAGTAGTTACTTGTTTAAACCCTAGATTAACTGTAGAAACAGAAATAAGGAATGTGGGACAAAGAGATCTGGACCAAGCTATGATGAGAGCAAGGGTTCTAGACTTAGACATCACACAACTAAGAAGAGATATTGAGATAGACAGAAGTGAAAGAAGAACAATTAATTTAGGTATAGACATACCTGAAGATACGACTCCAGGAGAATACTTCATAGATTTATACGCACACCCTACTAGGAGCACTACTGATTACACAGATACGGAAGTATTAAGCTTTGTAGTAGAACAATGCCCCACAGATGAAGAAGAAGTAGAAGAAGAGGAAGAAATAGAAGAGGAAGAAATACCACCTGTGGTTATTGGAGAGCCTGTTGAGAGAACCGAAGACAGAGGATTGTTCGATGGAGACGCTTACTTAGTTGTACTTTCAGGATTAGTTGTAATGTTAGCAGCAATAGTAGTTATAATGTTTATACAACTAACAAGGAAATAGAACAACTAAAAAAAATTTTTATTATTTTTTATTATTTTTTATTATTTTTTTCTAAAAACTTACCAACATCATCCACAAAATTCTTAGCTTCTTTGAAATAAGAATCATAATCTTTTCCAGAAACAACCCTTAATTCTTTATTAGATATCCTCTT
>CAZAFP010000057.1:0-4623 GCA_964484835.1 uncultured Methanosarcinales archaeon | reverse complement strand
ACGAAGGACTAATACCTTTTGAGATAGAAGAGCATAGTGTTGCTGACATGCCTAATCCAAAGACTAAAGTAATGCTTAACCTAGGCAGCCCTGCGCAGGCTTTTGAATTAAGCAACATGCCTTGTGAAGGAGTTGGACTGGCAAGAGAGGAATTCATAATAAACAACAGTATAGTTGCGCATCCACTCGCGCTTATGAATTATGAATCTCTTGAAGATAAAAAGCTCAAGAAAAAAATCGATGAGATAACCCTAGGTTATGAAGATAAGAAACAATTCTTCGTTGATAAGTTAGCTGAAGGAATAGGTACTATTAGCGCAGCGTTTTATCCTAAGCCCGTCATAGTAAGACTTAGTGATTTTAAGAGTAATGAATACGCCAATTTATTAGGTGGTGAATTATTCGAGCCTAAAGAAGACAATCCTATGATTGGATGGAGAGGAGCAAGCAGGTATTATAGTGACGAGTACAAAGATGCTTTTGCATTAGAATGTCAAGCTCTCAAAAAGGTAAGGGATGAATTTGGCTTAAACAATACTACCATAATGATTCCTGTTTGTAGAACCGTAGAAGAAGGTAAGAAAGTATTAGCAGAGATGGAAAAGAACGGTTTGAAAAAAGGCGAGAATGGCTTAGAAGTTTATGTAATGTGTGAGATACCTAGTAATATTTTATTAGCAGAGGAATTCCTTGAAGTCTTTGACGGCTTTAGCATCGGAAGTAACGACTTAACGCAATTAACTCTTGGTGTTGATAGAGACTCCGAATTGGTGAGTCATATTTATGACGAGAGAAACCAAGCAGTTAAGAGAATGATTAGTAAAGTTATAAAGATAGCTAATGAAAAAGGAAAATACATAGGTATTTGTGGTCAAGCACCTAGTGACTTCCCAGAATTTGCTGAGTACTTAGTTGAGGAAGGAATTCATAGTATTAGTTTAAATCCTGATACTGTGATGCAAACTATGGTTAAGATTGCTGAGAAAGAAAAAGAATTAGGAAGATAAAATTTCTTTCTAATCAATTATTTTTTTATTTTTATTTAATAAAATTTGAGTTTAGTTATGAGGTGGTTGTTTTTATGGTAAATATTGCGATTAATGGTTTTGGAAGAATTGGAAGGATGGTTTTTAGAGCTGGTTTGAAAGATAAGAGTGTTAATTTTGTGGCTTTGAATGATTTGACAGATACAAAGACACTTGCTCATTTATTAAAGTATGATTCTACACATGGTAAGCTAACAGAAAAGATATCCTATACAGAAAATGCTTTAATAATAAACGGTAAAGAAATACCCGTGTATAAAGAAAAAGATCCCTCGTCTCTTCCTTGGAAAAAACACAAGGTTGATGTAGTGGTGGAAAGCACTGGTTTGTTTACTGATTCTGAAAAAGCCAAAAAACATGTGGAAGCAGGTGCTAAAAAAGTTATTATTAGCGCTCCTGGAAAAGGAGATGTATTCACCGTAGTAAAAGGTGTTAATGAACATACTTATTCAAATGAGGAAATAATTAGTAACGCTAGTTGTACAACTAATTCTTTAGCACCAATTGTTAAAGTCTTAGATGATAATTACGGAATAGAAAGTGGATTTATGACTACTATTCATGCATATACAGCTGATCAAAGAATAGTAGATGGTCCGCATAAAGATTTGAGGCGTGCGAGAGCAGCGGCCAGTAACATAGTCCCTACTAGTACAGGGGCTGCAAAAGCAGTTTCTTTAGTATTGCCACATCTAAAAGGAAAGTTAGACGGTCAAGCAATAAGGGTGCCTGTTGTGGACGGATCATTAACAGATTTTGTGTGTACCTTAAAGAAAGAAGTTTCTAAAGAAGAAATTAATAAGCTGTTAAAAAACGTATCTGAGAATGAATTGAAAGGTGTTTTGGAATATTCTGAAGAGCCTTTGGTAAGTACAGATATAATAGGAAATCCTCATAGCAGCATAGTGGATGGTTTGAACACCATGGTTATGGGCAAGACTGTTAAGATAAACGCTTGGTATGATAACGAAGCAGGTTATAGTAATAGAGTGGTAGATGTTGCGAAATTAGTAAGTAAATAAAAGGGTTTTTTATTTTTTTGATTCTTTATTTTTTATTTCTTGATACAAAACAGGAAGTCTTTTAGCAATTCCTTTTCTTAATTCTTTTTTATCTTCTTCTAAATCATCAACTTTATCCGCAATCTCTCTTAATAATTCTTTAGCCCTAACTAAACGGCCTAATTCTATGTTATTTTCTAAAACCTCCATTAAGGATTCTAATTCTTTAGCCTTATTTCCTTCCTTGAAAGATTTGAATTCTTGACTGTTTAATTGCTCCGCTGCTTTTTTCTTAGCAATTTTTTCAAATATTACCAATACAAGAACAATGCTCAATATAGCTGCCAGAGCAGTTACGATGTAAAAAGCAACTTCTTCCATAGCCGAAGGCTCTTCTAATCCTTCTGACTCTCTCGGGTCCCCTCCTCTCCAACCATCATGAGAGTCGTTAACTTCATCATCTTCTTCTAAAATAAGCGTTTCCTCATATTCTTTTTCACCAATAGCGAAGAAACTCAAACCAGGACTTTCAGATTCGAAATGTTCATAAACATCACTGCTGTTAACATGAGTAGTATTTAATTCATCCCAACTACCAGTATACCTGAACAAGCTAATGTTTTCTTTAGAAATTTCTTCAGAATCCAACCAAGACTTCTCAACTTTAAAACCGAGAGATACTTTTTCAACACTAGAAGTGTTCAAGTTAGTATATTCAAATTGTAAAATTTTATAATAATTACGAGGAAAGTTCATAACCGGTATGAATTCACCCCTATCATACTCTCTCAAACTTAAAGTTACATCTTCCAAATTATCCGATAAATCAATACTTATTCTACTAATGCTGAAGTTAGAATCTAATAATATATTCCTATTCTCAGAACTTGGTATTTCTTTAGTAATCCTATTACTGAATACCTCAATCTCGGGTTCTTCATCGTTACTAGTCGCAGGAGGGGCAGGAGCAGGAACACTACCAGATCCTCCTGATGAGCCACCAGAAGAAGTATCTGATTCGTCTTCTTCAACAGTTATAACAAAAGAATTACTTAAGTTCCAAGAATAACTTTTGTTTTGCATATTCAAGTCACTTACGTTAATAACTACATTTTCAGAACCTACAAAACCATCGGGGTCAAAGCTTGCCACTCCATCATTTACTATTAACTCGACGTTAGAAGAATTCCAACTGAAAACTAAAGAATCATTATCTTCGTTAATTACTTTATCATATAAGTTTATAGCGTCTTCTAATACTTCACCTTCATCCCATATCTTATCAGTTATGGTTTTATTGAAATAGACAGGGTTATTCTCTGGTAATACTGTTAAGTTCCAAACATGGGAGTTGTTAGCACCATCAGTGTTATTAACAAATAAAGTTATGTTATAAACCCCTACGTCGTACTCGCTGGTATTAAAAGAATAATTCCAATCATCTGATACGACAGTATTGTTAACAAACCAAGAGGTGTTTAAAGACAAATCTATAGGATCTACTGTGTTGTGAGAAAAGTTAACAGGAAAACTATTGTTCTTTTCAGAAAAGTTAAAACCAGGAGATGTGTTTAATATTACCGGCGGAGCAGGGTTTACCGTTAAATTCCAAGAATTGGTAGAATTTGCCAAGCCATTAGAAACTACTAAAGTTATGTTATAAACACCCACTTCTTTCTGATCTTGATTAAATATAAAACCTTGCTGTGAACCATTCATAACATCATCAACCAACCAAGTATAAGTAAGAGGTAAACCATTAGGATCCTCACTAGTATGGTTAAATTCTTGAGTCTCATTTCTCAAGATTGAAATATTAAAATCATCTGGATAAACACTGGTTATGTTAGGCGCTTCAGAAGAGAAATAAACAAAAAAAGTCTCGGTTGTTAAAGAATAATTCTCACTCTCATTATGCCTAGCAGTAACATTATAAACAGGACTCGTAACGTTCAAGGTATAATTAACAATTTCAGAACTCTGATTAACAACAGTTCCATTTATTAATAACTCTATTAAAGACTCTCCTTCTAATAAAGAAGCAGATAAGTTAACCAAAGAAGAATGATTCAAATACAAATCTTCTTCAGAGTCATTTATTGAAAGATTTATATCAGCAAAGGTTTTTTCAACAATGAAACTGCCAATTGTAGAGTTTTCCAAGCTGTTATTATTTAAGGCAAATAATGAAATATTGTACTGGCCAAGACTAGTTAAGTTCTCAGCGGTTAAGTTCAAAACACCCTCTGAATTATTAGAATAATATAACGTACTACCATCTGGATTTAATACTGTAAGGTTGACGTCTTCTAAATCAGAAAGACTAGTTATACTCCAATTAACTTGATTACTTCTATTACTAGAAGGAACTAATTCTTTCGAGATATTAAGTTCGTAATTTAAAGAGTCATAAACCGTGAAGAAATCTTGTAATGTTAAATTATTGTAAGAATCTTCAGCATAAAGATTAATATTGTATTGTCCGTATGACGTAAGATTTTCTTCTGTTAAATTAACACTTCCATTTGTTTTATTTGAGTAATAAAGAATTGTTCCGTTAGGATTTAAAATTGTCA
>CAZAFP010000056.1:0-4693 GCA_964484835.1 uncultured Methanosarcinales archaeon | reverse complement strand
GACCAACGATTAACAAACAATTCATTGACGTTATAATCTGCTTCTCTAACCTTGGATTTCTCTATGTATTTATCCATAGTAACTAGGCTTCTCCCTCTTCAAACGCTCACCAGTAGCGCTTCTGAAATGATTTTCCAGTTCTTTATAAGCATCCTCTACTTCTTTAGTCACGCTAGGCCTGACTTTCTTAAGGGCTTCGTCAAAGTCTTTCATTTTAATCTCGGTGGCTTTCATATCACTTCTTAAAGCCAGCATAGCTGCTTCTCTACAAACACTTTCTATATCAGCACCCACATAGCCTTCAGTTCTATCAACTAGCTCTTTGAAACTTACGTCTTTAGATAAAGGCATTCCATTTGTGTGTACTTTGAAAATGCTTTCTCTTGCTTTCTTATCCGGACTGCCAACCATCAGTATCCTATCAAAACGACCAGGTCTTAATAATGCAGTGTCTAAAATGTCAGGTCTGTTCGTGGCTGCTATTATTACTATGTCATTCAAGTCTTGCAAGCCATCCATCTCTGTTAATAATTGATTAACAACCCTCTCTGTTGTATTATGATCACTTCCGTTATTAGCATTCCTCTTAGGAGCTACGCTATCTATTTCGTCAAAGAATACTATTGTAGGACTTGCCTGCCTTGCTTTTTTAAATATCTCTCTGACTGCTTTCTCGCTTTCACCGACCCATTTGCTTAGTAATTCAGGTCCTTTTACAGATATGAAATTGGCTTGGGTCTCGTTAGCTACTGCTTTAGCCATCAAGGTCTTGCCGGTTCCAGGAGGTCCGTATAGCAAGACGCCTTTAGGAGGTTTAACTCCTAATTTCTTAAACTCGTCCTTATGAGTTAAAGGCCATTCTACTGCCTCTACCAATTCTTGTTTAACGTTTTCTAAGCCGCCTACTTCTTCCCAGGTCTGATTAGGAGCTTCTATTAGAACCTCTCTTAGAGCACTAGGCCTTACACTTTTGAGAGCTTCTTTGAAGTCATTCATGTTAATTCTTAGTTTCTCAAGGACTTTTTCTGATATGGCCTCGTCTTTATCTAAATCAAGCTCTGGAAGCATTCTTCTCAATACGTTCATAGCTGCTTCTTTAGTTAAAGAGCTCAAGTCTGCTCCTACGAAGCCATGAGTTATCTCAGCTAATTTCTTAAGACTTACGTCTTTAGACAAAGGCATATTTCTTGTGTGAATCTTTAAAATATTATGTCTCCCTGGCATTTGAGGAACGCCTATGACTAATTCCCTGTCAAATCTTCCAGGTCTACGCAGAGCAGGATCTAAAGAATTAGGAATGTTAGTAGCGGCGATGACAACGACTTTTCCTCTGCTCTTCAAGCCATCCATCAAGCTAAGCATTTGAGCTACTACTCTCCTCTCTACTTCTCCTTTGCTTTCTTCTCTTTTACTCGCGATTGCATCTATCTCGTCGAAGAATATAATGCTAGGGCTGTTCTTTTCTGCTTCGTCAAATATTTTACGCAGGTTAGCTTCGCTTTCTCCGTAGAACTTGCTCATTATTTCAGGTCCGTTAATGACGTAGAAGTTACTATTAGTTTCATTCGCCACTGCTTTAGCAAGTAAAGTCTTACCCGTACCAGGAGGTCCGTGAAGTAATACTCCTTTTGGAGGTTCTATCCCTAGCCTTTGGAAAACTTCAGGGTGTTTCAAAGGGAGTTCTACCATTTCTCTTATCTTGGTTACTTCGTCGGTTAATCCTCCTACGTCTTCATAACTAACTTCGAAAGTTTTTTCTTCCTCTTCCTTGGCTTTAGTTCCTTCTTGGTTGTATTCTATCTTAGTATTTTCTGTTATTACTAAAGCTCCTGATTTAGGCTCGGTATTAGTTACTACAAATTTTATATCTGCTAAGCCGAATACGCCTGTAAAGTTATCCTCTCCGCTCAAGCCTCCGAATATATCGTCTAGTCTTGAGAGGTTACTCATCGTGCTCATTCTCCTAGGAGTTCCTCCTAAGGATATGAGGTCTCCTTTCATAACCGGCCTTCCTAACAAACCCATTTTAAAAATCTCTGGGTTGTTAGTGCTTATTATAACTCCCTCGTTGGCAGGAGCTATAGTGACTTTTTTGGCTTCTTCAACGTCTGCTTTTTTAACACTGACGTATTCTCCTATTCCTGCTTTAGAATTTCTTCTTAGGAGACCGTCCATTCTTATAATGTTAAGACCTATATCTCCTGGGAGTGCACGGTCTACTATTCCTACAGTGCTTCTTCCGCCTTTGATTTCTACAAAATGACCTTCTCTAACTCCCAGCTCTTTCATGTATCTAGAGTCTATTCTGACAATACCTTTGTTTACGTCGTCTTGTATGGTTTCTGTTACTTTAAGCCTTATATTAGTCATTTTGATAGAAATCCTCCTTTTTTCTTTATCTTGTTTTTAGAGATTTATTTTTGAGCTTCAGCGCCGTCCTTTACAGTAGGTAGTTTTATAGGAGCTGGTAATTCTAACTCTTTGCTAATAACTACTGTTTGTATTAAGGATCTGTTCATAATGGTTTGCACTATGTTTTTGCTGTGTTCTTTTGTTAAGTTTTTGTTTTCTTTCCAGCTTTTTAGCATTTCATCTGCTTTCTTGGCTTCGTCGAATACTAATAAAGAACCTTTAAGATCTATAGTTGCATAATCAGGACTGTATGTAGTGCTGAATTTGAAGTCTACTTTGACCGCTTTTTTAGTGTCATCCGCTCCTAACTTGCTTTCTTCTACGTTTTCTAACTTTATGTTGTTATTAATGCTTAGTTTTCCTTTAGGATTGTTTCCTTTTTTAGCATTTATTTCTGTAAAATTTACATTGAGTATATTCACTTTGCATCACCTTATAAAGGTATAATTGTTTGTTTTATAAATCTTTTGAGGGATTAAATTTTATTATTTGAAATGTATTTGAAGTAATCCCTGTATAAACTTCCTATTTCTTTGTTTTTTATTATCAGTATGTTTTCATTATTAATGGTATATGCAGCTTTTGTAGGGTTATAAGATCCTGTTATTACTGTTTCTCCATCTATTATGAATACTTTGTTGTGTTGTATGTTTTCTTTATTAACTTTAATCGAGACATTATTATTTTTTAAGAATGGTTTTGTCCAGTATTGTTTGTTTTGAAAGTTGTCAGTTATTACTTTTACATCGATTCCTTTTTGGTTTTTCCTTATTAGTTCTTTAGCTATTTCATGATCCGTGAATGTGAAGGTTAATACCCATATGTTTTCTTTGGCTTTGTTTAATTCGTGCAAGATTTTGTTTTGGCAATTGTGATAGGGGCAGAAGTAACTTTTTAGTATTTTGTTAGGAGGATAGTCGTAGTTTTTTTGATTTAACCTGTAAAATTCTGCTTTGTAACGCTGAGATTGGGTTTTTGATTTTATCAAGAGGATGTTGTTAGGATTGTTTTTTAAGTCGTTATCCGTGGGGTTGGCACTTCCCGTTATTACATGTGTTTGGTTTAAAACGCAGAATTTGTGATGCATTAGTCCTCGGCGGTTGCCTTGGTGTGTTATAAATTGAGAGTTTGTATTGTTTAAAGCGTTAATAACTCTTTCATTGCTAAGGTCGTAGAAGGCGCATTTTGATTCTTTATTTTTTAATAGGTTATTTACGAATATGTCTTCACAGTTATCTTCTGGGCAGAAATAAACATTTAATTTGTATTCTTCTTCAGTGTTGTAAAGAATCGGGAGTGTTAAAAGCAGGAGTATTATTGTTAAGAAAGTTTTTTTCATAATTAGAGAAAATATTGTTGTTTTAATAAGAAATTTTATTGTTTTTTCGGAAGTTTTTCGTATCCTTTTAAGCTTTTTAATAACGAAAATTTTGTGTCAGGGTGTTGTTCCTCTAGTTCTTCTAAGTGTGAGAGTTTTTCAGTTGTGTTTTTAAAGCTGAGTCCTAGTATTCTGCATAGTTCTTCTTGTTCTTTGTCAGTTACGACTCTGAGAGGCATTATTTTTTTGTAGTCATATGGTTCGTTATTCATGAAGCTTTTTAGAAATGAGAGTATTTCTTTGTCTAAACTCGTAGGTATTATTTCTCCTTTCGAGGAATCTTTTAGTTTGAGGCGTTTGTTGAATGCTTTTTCAAGGAAGTATTTAGTGAGTTCGTATTCGTGGTTTTTTGTGTTTTTTAAAGCGTAAGTTTTTTTTGTGTCGAGTTTGTATTCTCTTATTTCTTTTCTCACTCTTTTTTCTATGTATTCGAGGAAGTGTTTGTCGCAGAAATTATGTGCCGAATATGGTAATTCTACTGTTATTTTTCTATTACAATGCCCACATTTATTTTTTGTATTCATTTTATAGTTACTACACTATAGAAAAGTTTAAATAGTTGTTATTACTTTACAATAGTATAAGTTTTGTTTTTTTCAAACTCACCTCTTTTTCCCGGGAGGATTTCTTTTTGAAATCTTCCTGGGTTTAAATAATATATTTCTACCAAATAAAACTAATAATAAAACAACTAAAGCACCAAGAGAAAAACCAAAATAAAATAGAGGCTGATTAAAAACCAAACGATAAAATAAAAAGTCACGTCCACTTTCTTGTTCAAAATACATACCAAGATTACTAAATTCAGTAGCATATTCAGAGAAAAGAATAGCTGAATTAGGATCTGAAGAGATCAAATCTTTAGCATAAATATAATAACTATAACCAAGAATAGGAAAACTA
>CAZAFP010000055.1:0-4732 GCA_964484835.1 uncultured Methanosarcinales archaeon | reverse complement strand
TTTCTAATTTGTAAATCTTTAGTAGTTCTTTTAACAGTATCATCATCATACTCAATAACTATTTCTAAAGGAATATAACCAGTGGGTAGGTCTTCACTTACTAAAACTCTGAAAGTCCTAGAAAAAGCATCTGTATATTTCAACCTATTAATGCTGTATTCTTCCCTCCCAACAACTCTGATTTCATCCGTATTTTTCAATCGGACATTCACATCTTTCCTTTCCTGATCAACCCTGTTTTCAAACATAATAGTTATGTCTGCATAATTACCTGATTGTACAGGCCTCGGATCTGTATCGACTATCTGCGTTGACAAACCCATTGTTGTTGGCATTGCTACTAAAATTGCTATTAAAAACAATATTTTTTTCATATTTCCACCTTTTTATTTTTAACTTGTAAACTTATTATAGCAGGAACCATTATTATAGTCACTAAAAAAACGCTTAGTATGCTTAGAGCTAAGCTTATACCAAGCCTTTGTATACCTAGTAACGATGCTAACAGTAAACTGCTGAAACCTATAAATGTTGTTATACTACTAAGAAGAATAGGAGTTCCTGTATAATTCAAGGTATTACTCAAAGCAGTCTTTATACTTTGATTATCTGCCAAGTTCTTATATATACTATTCACCAAATGAATACTGAAATCAACACCTATACCCAATACTAAAGCTATCAATCCAGTACTCAAAGGCGTGAATGGAACGCCTAAAAAACCTTTAAGGCCGACGGTCCAAACAATTCCTATAACTACAGGAAGTAAAGCAACTATACCTACGGTTAAACTAGCATAAGCAATACTCGCTAGTAAAAAAACAAAAAATAAACTAATAACTGTAGTTATACCAGTATCCCTACCCAGGCTTATACCTAACTCGGTAAATCGGACGGTGTCTCCGAAAAAACTAGTTCTGGTATCCACAATACTGTACTCATCTACCATCTCTTCAATTTCATCAAAGAGATCACTCTGACCATCTTCCTCTCCGCCGAAGTTATCCGCGGTAACCCTTATCTGCGTAAAAGTATAATCTTTATTAAAATCGTCACTTCTCTCATTAACCCTTTCTATAATATCGCTTTTTTGTAAAGAAACATTTGTTAAAGCACTCTCCACACTATTAATGTCTTTATGGCTAGAAAGTACATTCTCCAACCTTTGTATGTCTTTTACTTTCTCCACATCCCTAAAATCTCCTGTTTCAGCCTCTAAAATTATATCCAACGTTCCAAAATCCGCGCCGAAAATTATAGCTGTGCTTCTGAAATTATCACTCACAGGATCATCATCAGGAATCCAATTATTGTTATCAGTACTTATACCTACGTTGGTAGCTCCTAAAGCCATTACAAGGGTGATAAGACCTATTATAACTAAGACTTTTTTAGGATGAACTGTTTGGTACTGACTAAGCTTAATAACTTGCTTTTTTATGTTCTTAAAGAAATTACTCTCAACAGTTTGTTTATCCTTACCAAGCAAATATAACAAAGAAGGCAGGGAAAAAACAGTAGTTACAAAAATTATTGTTATACCAATGGCAAGCACCACTCCTTGGCTTTGACTACTAGGACTTATGCCAAAAATTAAAGCCGCAAAACCAGCAGCGGTAGTACCGTAACTAACGAATATTGCCTTGGCCAAATAATCAACTGCTTTGTGAATACTCTTCTCTTTGGAGTTATGAGCTATGTACTTATCATAAGCTAACAAGACGTGAATAGTATAGTCCACACCTAAGCCAAGCATTATTATACCAACAGCTGCCAAAGTTATAGTTAAAGGAATATCCAAAAGAACCATTGTACCTGCAAGAACAATAACACAACTCATAGGGATTATCAAAGCTAATAAAGTATATCTGATACTTCTAAAATACCAAAAAAGAACTGCGCCAATAGCAACCAACGTAAACAATATAGCAACCAAATTATCTTGAATTAACAAAGTATTCACTCTGTTTAACAACTGAGAAAAACCAGACAAACTCGCATCAACCCCTGGAATGCTACCTGCTTCATCTAGTTTATGTTCCAATTCGTCCAAAACAAGATTTATACCTTCAACGCTACGAGGCTCTTGAACACCAACAATCATACGAGCATAATTACCATCGTCACTCACTTCTAAAGGACTTACACTAACAGCATATTGGCTCTCGAGAACAACACTTCTAACAGTCTCCGCATAATCTCTCATCTCAGGAGTGTCCAAACTAGTAGGTCTGGAGTTTAAAGAAGAAGTTTCGTCCAACTCAAATAATATACTATATGCGTTATTAGTTTCAAAAGTATTGCTTATTTTCCTTTCGTTCGTGTTAAAATCAGATAGAGGATCTATCAAAACACTAAAACTAGGGTCGATTTCCAAATCAACGGCGTGTGTAGAAAAAAAAGCCACTATAAAAATAAATATTAATGCTAGTATTTTAGCATTCTTTATTTGAAAATCAATTAGCTTATCGAACATTAAAGGAATGTATTACTTTACTTTTTATAATCTTTTTTATTGAAAATGTTTAAATAAGTAATAAATTTTGATATTTCTTGATGAGTATAGATGATAAAGTTCTCAAAGAAAGAAAAGAAATAGCAGAAGAAAAATATTCTAGATTAAAAGAAATACTATATCAAAACAGAAATATAAAATATGAATACTTAGGAGATGGGAATAATAAATATTTAATTAACGAAATAGATGATATAAATAATAAAATAAGAGAAGTAAACATAAACGACTTCATAAAAAAAGAATACTTTTCTTTATTTGAACAAGAAGGAGTGGAAGAAGTAAAGAAATACTTGGAAAAAAGAGGAAGAAAATACAATCCTAAGAACTTCTTCAACAAAGAATACAAGATAGCAAGGAATTACTTGAAACAACAAAAAAAGTAAATCATTTTCTATACTCGAACCAACTAACTCTTTTGTTTTGTATTGCTTTTTTAAGATTCTTTTCTTGCTGGTTCAATTTAGAATTGCCAGTTTTCACTTCTACAAAAACAACTTCCTCGATTTCTTTATCATCCATACCTTTGAAAACCAATAAATCAATAGGCTTTCCGATGAACCTGCAATCACTAGGATTGAAAGGGAAATCAGGCATGTACGGAGCAAGTTGTTCGGAGAACTGGCCTTGGAGTACTGCTCTGCTTCTATTAGCAGCGTCCAAACGAGCAGCCTTGACTTTGTCATCAATTGTTTTTTCAACCTTCAAAGCACCTATCTTGTTACCAACTACATAGGCTATAACAATGAGAATAATAGCTATTGAAATAATAATTAATTCCATGATTTCAATTAAACAAAATAGTAATTAAATCTTTCGGGTTAAGAAGGATAACTCATAAATTTTCAAAATCTAAATTTTCAAGAAGTTCTTTTATTTCGTTAATAACTTTTTGCTGGTTCTTTTTATCACTCATCCTCACAAATTTGATTAATAAATTAGTAATCTCTTCTTCGTTCCCGAACTTTAATACGTGACCGTCTGTTAAGAAATAAAATCTGAAACTCTTATACTTTAACTCTTCAAGATGTATTATTACTTAGGGCGGTTAACAACTTTCCTTTATGAGGTTCTTTCTCAAGATTCTCTAATTTATCTAAGATTAGTTCGGACTCAGAAGTTCCAAATTTTTTATGTATTTCCTTAAACAAATTTTTACTTATTTTTACTTTTGGCATTCTTCAATTCTGCTCTTGCTTCAGCTATTGTTAATGAATCTGAACTTTCGTACAAGTAATCTAGTAATATTTGCTTCTTGGAAATTTCGTACATTTTTTTAATGACGTCCTCGTAAGAATCCCCTGCTCTGCCTAGATTCTTAAGTTTTTCTTTAGTTTCCTTTGAAATAGATATAGTTGTTGCCATAGAATCCATAAGTATTATGGAAATTAAACAGGATAACTTTATTAATAAACCCTGATTAAACGTTTTTATGAAACTAATACTTGTAAGACATGGAGAAACAGATGATAATAAAAACAGGAGATCTGGAAATTTAGAAACTAGCTTGAACGAGAAAGGATTTGAACAAGCAAAAAAAATAGGGGCAAGATTAAAAAATTATAGTTTTGACAAAGTCATAGTAAGCCCTTTGAAAAGAACAAGACAAACAGCAAAAGAAATACTGAAGTTTCACAGTATAAAACCAGAATATGAAGAAAGAATCGTAGAAGTTAATAGAGGCATATTCCAAGGACTACCTTCTAAAGAATTCTGGGAGAGAGCAAAAGACTCTGGTAATGTAATAACTTACAAGCCGCCTAACGGAGAGAGTATAGAAGAACTAAGAATAAGAACGCGTAATTATTTTGAAGATTTAATTGAAAAGGAAAAAGGAAAAACAATACTTGTTGTAAGTCATGGTGGTGTAATAACAAATGCGTTATTACATTTATTAAAAAAACACTTGGATGAGTTCAAAAACTACCTCCCAGAAAATACAGCGTTGACAATACTGCAAATAAAGGATGATGAAAAACATGAAATACAAAAACTAAATTGTGTAAAACACTTATGAGTGTTATTAACAACTTCTTCTATAACTAGTACCTGCACATATGGCTCCGTAATCAACCTTTAACTTTCTCTGCAAAACCCTATTAGATTCAACCAATAAAAAATTCAGATCTAACTCATCATGAGATTCAGCTTTCAAAGTCTCAGAAAGTACTTTTGCTTTTTCTTTCACTTCTTCATCCACAACGACCACCTCCTTCT
>CAZAFP010000054.1:0-4857 GCA_964484835.1 uncultured Methanosarcinales archaeon | reverse complement strand
TGTGTGTCCGATCCCCACGAGAGTAGAGCTGATTATTGCGCTTCTCCTGCCACTGCTCTTTTGTTATGCTCCCATTCTGAAGTTCCTTCCACAGTTTTTTACCACCGAACACCGCGCCCTCCTTCTTGCGAAGTTGTCTAGCTCTATTGACAGCATCCGCAACGTAACGCTGGTTTAAATCCGTCATGTAATTCTGTTTAACATATTTCTTTACATCATTACCAGACAGCTTTCGTTTATGGATAGCCTGATAAGCTGAACGCATCGCAGAGCACTGACAGAGCATCAGCTTCAATATCCGTTTGCTGCTCCCCTCGTCGAACCAAACTATTCCATGTGCCACCTGTCTCACTGTTTATCCTCGAATTTTCATTTTAATATATTGTATCACATTTCTGACTGTTTGTCAAGCATACGATCGCATTAGAGCCGTTAAGCTTTTTTAATCTATCGTAAGTTTTTCTAAATAATTACGGACTGTTTTGAACCTCCATATAAGACGGTATAACTATTCCTAGTTTAATCATTAGTCTTCTCTATCAAATTAAAAATTTTATCCCACATCAAATTCATTTTATCTTTCTGAATTTCTAGGTTTTTGGCAATTCTATCTTTTATATTATTGTGTGAGTCCTTATTAAGTAACAGCTTCACCTTAAAAACATCCTCCAAATTTTCCATATAGCAATCTTCTATATCAAAGTCCTCAAACAGCCCCCTATATTTGTGGGCCCACCCGCATGTAATAGTTGGAATGCAATAGTTTAAAACTCTAATCAAACCATGAAATCTAAAGGATATGGCAGATCTAGCCACGCTAACTGCCTCTGTCACTTTCCTTGGATCACCCATTATAATAGGAATATCTAAACCCAGGTCCTTATTTACACCTTCCGCTATAAACTTATCGTCATCTTCAAAAGTAGCAAAATATGGATTACTTTCTTTTCCAACCAGCGACAGAACTTCCTTAAAAAAGCCAATACAATCATCTTCACCATATTTATCATGAGTAGCTAACTTTCTGTTTGGTATAAGACAAAACCCATTTCTGTACTTCTCAAACCTACCAGACTGTGTGGGCTTATAGTCAAAAGTAAAGTCTGGAAACTGCTGAATGTCACACTCTGGAGCCACCTCTTGCGCATAAGCTAAAGAATATGAGTCTCTAACAAAAGCTAAATCAGACAGCTCCATTAGAGATTTAAATGATTCGGCCAGTCCTTTACTATGAAAAGAACCAACAGTTTGTGGCATAAAAATAGTCTTACATCCAGCTTTCTTCTGTTTGGCAAATAGTTTTCTTGAAATTTCTGATTTTTTGAGTGCCTTTCCTCCCCACTTATCACCATAACTAAATCCACTAGAATCAAAAATAACATCAGCCTCTGACTTCCACTTACGACGTACTAACAAAGATATACTTAAATCGTCTCCATACCTATCTTTAAGCATTTCGACAATCGAATCTCCCATCATTTCAGAGCCACGATTAGACTTACAAATTCCTGACAATTGCATTTTCATTTACTCTTCTCCGCTAAAAAGGGTAATTTAAGCCCTCTATCTTTCGCTTCCTCACACGCCATTTGATAAGAGACTATTCGTTTTTCCATCTTTTGTCCCTTTATTACCCTATCCGTATCTATTTCTCTAACTTCTATATTGTCCACCGCATCCAATAACCCTTCGCCAGCAATAGTTCTAACCATAATAATCCCCTCACCCTTCGGATCACACTTTAATTTGCTGGGGTCACCAAAAGATAGGTCAGCCAATATATTTAACTTATCAAAGCAATAGTTACATCTTTCTATTTGATACTTTACCTTTGCTTCATCGCGCACTTTTCTATCCAATGCTATTGATTTACCTTCCTGAAATAAATTCATATTCTCTAACCCCTGTACACCTCCTGCCTTCTTATCCCTATATTTAACCAAATAGTCACCAGGGGATAAATTAGCTTTGGAGGAGAAAAAGTCAAAAGACTTTAAATTCATAACTTGACGGCAAAACAGGCCTAACTTATAGATAGTTTTCTCCTGTAACCAAGGATTTGAACCCATCAAATTATACAATCCATAGAAATGACACGGTAATCCCACTATTGCAATTGGACCAGATATTTCCCTAAGCTCGTCTATTATTTTCAGTAGAGGATTAGGACAATATTTAGACCCCTGTGACTCAAGAATACCTTCTCTACTGTCTGTTAAATAGGGGCTACAATAGGGAGGATTCCCATATTCCATTTTTGTTACTAGGGCCTTTTCAATAAATCCTTGCTCTAATAAAGAGATTAATACTGAAGAAACAAGTCCACCAGATTGGCTATTTTCATAGATTTGTTTATCCCTGGATTTACCTTGCAATGTTACTTTAATGTGGCCCTGCATACCGGCACCATCTAATTCTTTATTTACTTTTTCAACAACTTTCTTACCAGGACACATTACTTTCTTATCTGATAAGCAAGCACCACAACTGAAACAATAATATTTGTCTTTAACTAACATTTATCACATTATTAAAACATTCTAATCGTTTGTTTAATTTGAATTTAGGTGAATGCCATATAGGTTTCTCGCCACTATAACTTTCACCTTTCTCCAACAACTTTTCATTAATAATATCTACAGAGGCCGAAATCTGGTCTATGCCTAGCATTAATGAAAAATCATTTGATCTGTTCTCACCATTTTTTTCTATCCAGTCTACTGATATCTTATCTATCAATTTCTTTGTCATTATCTGTCCAGCACCACGAATCCAACCTTCTATACCCCACTTATCCTGCTGACAACTAGTGGCCTTTACCCACCTACCCATCAGCTGAGACTCCTCTATATCCATCTCTCTATCAATAATGTCAAGCAGCAAACCGTTATTAGCTATAATAGTATCAGGACATGTTCTAACAACTATATCAAACTCTACTTTCTGCAGATATTCAATGGCTCTACACAGCTTCTGTAAAGGCACGTTACCATCAGAACTAACTATAGCCACATTACTATAATACGTTGATAAATCCTCTCCATCACCAGCAGTATCCACAAATAGAACACAATGCTCTTCCGATATCTTTTGGAGCGGCCTATTACCCACCACAAATTCCTTCACGGAAGAGTTATATGGCTGAAGATATATTATATTCACTAAGTTCTCACTTGTGCTTTAGGTAAAATCTGTTATTATCCTCATCCCACTCTTCACGCTTTCCAAACCTGGATGTGAAAGGATAACCAACCAACAATTCCTCATCACTAAAAAGATCATATAAAGCATGGTTAAAGACACCCATGTTATAATTCCTCATCTTAGTCGGCTTCCCCTTCAAAGGAGCCTTAAAATCTTCAACCATTCGATTTAAAAGAGTTAGCATAGGTTCTCTACGACCCATTATAGTGCCTGCACCTACTGCCATTTTATCCCCGAAGTAGACCTTACCATACTTGGCTCTCATCTTAGCCCTTATATGACCCTTTTTACCAATAAGATTTTCATTATTAGTGCCACCCGTAAAAATCTTAATGTCAGGCATTTGTTCAATTAGTTCAAATGGATTACCCCAAAACTCCACATCAAACAAATCCACCAATAGGATCTCCTCTATCTCACTATTCGACTCAATATAATCTTTCCAAATGAAATATCTAAGGTCATTCACACTATAGCTGGAACCTGATACTTCCTCAAGTGGTATATTACAAAACTCTATAAGGTTACTCCCCCACTTGTCCTTAAACTGTTCTGACAAAGCATCATTAAATATAATAACGTTCAAACCATGTTTCTCAGCCGAAGGTATAAAAGGACAAACCCTACTATCAGCATTGTTATCCTTAAAATCGCCTCTCTGAGGATCTTTCTTACTAGTAAAATAGGTGGTTAATACCCTACGATTACGCCCCATAACTTTGTCCTATAAAAATTTTTATCCCGCTCTTGTAGTGACTACTTCTATCAAGTTCAACCTACCAACTATTATTTTACTAAAAATCAGTGCCTAAGTCAACCGAAGTAGTCACCACCATTCTCAAAGAACCTCAATCTTTAGCTGTGAGAATGTTCACTAAAAATTTCTCTCAACTTAGTCAGTGACTACTCCCCACGCCTAAAGGCGGGGGGAGAATGTCAATTTTTAATCGACAAAGTTTCACCAGCACTTATAGTATTAGGGTCCCTCAACTTCTTCCACCTCTCCTCTTCATCACGCCTACCAATGTGTTCTTGAGAAACACCTAGCTCTTTAGCTATCTCAGAAACAGTGTCACCTGACTCTACCTTATATTCTCTATAGCTAGGCCCCTCAGTGTCCCTCCGTGACGATCTATCCCCCTCACCAGGGTCTCTGGGCCTTGGACCTTCTAGTCTGTCCTCACGACTTTTCAGAGGCGTTACATGACCCGGTGGTGGAGCCTTGAAGAAATGGGCTGGACTCTCCTCTGTAAACAGATTTTTATAATCCCTACTATCATCCCCCCTATACCTTGGTTTATAGCCTTCTCCACGCTCATCCCCCCTAGTTCGAAAAGGTACCACAAAATCATGTTTAAATTGCATAGCATCAGTTTGAACATCTTCCTCAGAGGGAAGGGCCTTATCATCCGTTACATAGGTGTAAAGATTATGGTATCGGCTGGGGTTATTCAAATCTTTACTACCCAACGCTCCTCTATTTACCCAATGCTCAACATAAGGTGCTACATTAACAAACTCTGGGGGAAGATGATCCAAATCTCCCTTCAGTAACTTGGCAACCGACTGTGAAGCCATCTCTATAACCTCATCATTACTCTTCAATCTTTTAACCGTGTTAGGATGATCTCTGTGAATCTGCACATTAACGGG